>JAUNQM010000160.1 GCA_030536165.1 Prevotellaceae bacterium
GACGGTAAAACCGTCTCACTTTTTAGTAACCGACGGTTTCAACCGTCGGAGAGGGAACTACATCAAATATCGACCTCGAAGGGGTCGCACCACGCATAATAAACTTCAGAGGTGCTGCCCCTTCGAGGCAGCATAACTGATTACCTTTTTCCCTACGGCTGAAGCCGTAGGTTACTATTTAATGTGACGGTTGCCACCGTCATATTTCCTTCGCAGGAATATGTTTGATGTGTATTTTCTATGCAAAAACATGTCTCGTTTTTGATGTTTATTTTGAGCACGCTACCCAACGGGGTCGTACTATAAAAAAAACTAATAACCGATTTGGGATTAATTGTTTTATTAGAGGAGTTCTTGGACTAGCCAAGCGGCAAAGCCGATTCTTGCGCTCCAGTAGGTGCTCAGGCGCAAGCGGAGTTCAGGATGTCGAGCACGGGATGACGATGTGACGAGGGTGAAAAAAAAGCAACCGCTGGACATGGTCTGTGCATGCCCAGCGGTTGAGTGTGTACGTTATATGGTATTATCTTATATTACCATCCGAAATAATAATCTTGCTCTTCTTTTGCGTCGCCACTACCTGATGTTATTCCATCGTTATTAATGGTAACAGACATGTCCATAAGATGTGCGTCGCCTACAATTTCGATAATCTCAGATTTGAGCTGTATATAGTTCTTTTTCATAATGCGTTAACTGTTTAGATTATTTGTTTACTTAAAGATATACTTAACACCATTTTTGATGAATACGCCGTTTGTAGGCTGTGCCACCTTCTCGCCGCGAGCGTTGAACCACTGACCTTCAGCAGTTACCTTCTCTATCACGTCAGAGATAGCTGTAGGCTCGCCGAAGTCAACTGTGAATTCGTACTTGCCTTCTGCAGGAGCATCTGCTGCTACAAACAGTGTTGGGTCGATGTAGGCACGGTTCTTACCGATAGTAACGCCTGTGTCGGCAGCACTTCTGACGAGCTTGTTGCCAGATACAATGTACTTGTTTGTAGTAACATTGATTGGATCATCACTGAGGTTACCTATGATACCATTGTTAGGAATTGCTGTTGAAGCAGCACTACGTGTGTCGTAAGTAGGAAGTATTTCTTCACCTGTTGCCATGAATACATAGCCCTTGCCTGCTTCAGCATTATCAACAGATGTGAATGTAATACGACTCATCATGTTACCATCCATTTCTATAGATTTGATGGTGTAGAGGGTAGCTCCTTCAATCTTTCTTGTAGCGTATGGCAAACAGATTGTACCAACTTGACCGTTAGTTAAACCTTTGCGCTCAAATGGCTTTGACAGGGTTACATAAACATATGCGTCTGGGTAAGTGTTTGGTGTGCCAGCTTTGGCTGCACTATAGTCGTTTTTATATGTCTCGTCTCCAACTCCATAAGAACTCCATCCTACTGATTCTTCGTTTCCACAGAAGAGATATATTTCGGTGTAAAGATCAAGGTTGTCGTCTCCTGTTGGCTGGTTCTGTGCAGAAATAAAAGGTGTGTCGTCCTTAGCGTCTTTGTTGCCTCCATTGCCTAATGTTAGCACTGTTGTAGGGTCTGGTGCTACTGTAACATCTTGTTTGGCAGTAGTTGCCTGAATTTTATCAATCACATATCCTGGACAAGGGAATACGCGCATTCGGCCATATCCACTGCTTACTGCACAGGTAAATGTGGTTACTTCGTTATTAAACTCCCATGGTCCGTCATATTCTGCATGTCCGATGTCTTGCGGTGCAGTCATATAGGCCTTTCCTTCTCCCAAAACAGTTGTGCTAATTTTGAAATTACGATAATAAGTGTCGGCATTAGCATTCAAAGCAAACGCTGCTGCGAATAAAAATAAGAATAAGTGTTTCATGTTGTTTGTTTTTTGTTAATAGTATTAGTTAATAATAAATATGTGATAATTCATTTGAAAGGTGGTTGCAAAGTTAGTGCGTTTGCAGAAGTTCGCATGTAAGAATTGAACCAAAGAATGTAAAAAATGTGCGTTAATATGATATAGAGATAAAAAAAATCGCCAAAAGGTAGGACTTTTTTGACGAAAATGCTCATATTTGCATCGCGTACGGGCGCACGCGCGCGTATATATAATAAGGTGTTAGGGTGAGGGGTGCGTTGTGGGTTCTAGGTTCTGTGGAAATTTAGTGGGATTTGCGATATATTTTTCCCTCGAACAATTGCCCTTTTTCAATGTCTTTATCCTCTTACGAGGTAAGCATCTTTGAAATGCTACATTCTTGTAAGAAACTTGTTTCCACAAGCCTGTGGCATTTCAAACCTGCATGCATCTATGATGCAATAAAGTCATTGAAAAGATTATCGAACAATTTAACGAACAACATCGTCTGTAACGATGGAGATCCTGAATCAAGTTCAGGATGACGGTTGGGTGTTATGAATGGCGATGGCGTATGTGGATTCCTACGTATGATGCTATCAATGCAAATGCGAAGATAACGAATGGCGTAGTGGTGAGCTGGTGAGGCGAGAACAGCATTGCTGCTGCCCAGATGAGGATGATGCCTGCGTATGGTAGTGCCCAATGCTTGCGCCACCTCCATAAGATGAGAGGCAGTGGGTTGCATGGCACAATGAGCCAGCTCCACTCAGTGCAGCATAGGGTGGAGAAGAAGATTAGATATACGTTGACGATGCCTATGAGTGTCTGCACGGTAAGCAACACGTAGTCCATGTAACCCTTACGCAGGAGAAGGCATACAAGAGTGAGAAGGAGCAGTGCCAATGCTACCATTGTTGGCGTAATGGTTGATGGCTTGTCGTTGATGTTTACCACAGACAGCGTCTTTGGCTTGTCGCTGACGAGTGGTTTGCCTTGAAGCTTGGCATGGGTGAGGACATAAACGAGGTCAATGGGCATTATTACCTTGTCTTCAAGTGAGCAGTCTTCATCATTGATGCTTCCGTTGCATATAATGTTCATGAAGAGCCATGACCACGGACTTGTTTCCATCTGAATGCGTGTGAGTTCGCGCCGTGTCATGGTCGTGAACTTCTCAGGCCACGGACCGTATTCGAGTTGGAGGGTGTCGAGTCCTTCTTTCAGAAGCATAAGGGTGCTGTGTGCGCATCCGCGTATGATGTAGTCGTAAGGTAAGTTGGCACCTTGCATGAAGTATGAGTCGAGTACGCGCCATAGGTTGCGCTTGCCTTCAATAGGAATATTGAGTGGGTATTCTGTAACGCCGCGACCGTCTTCTTTATAGAGCTTTATGTATTCTTGAGTTGGTACGGCAAACATTCCCATCTTTAGATTGCCAGCAAGGAAAGAGAGAATTTTCTGCTTTGCATCTTCTGATTCGTAGGAATAGACATAGTCGAGCTTTTGCGAAGGGCACTGCATCCTTATGGCGCAATGGCCTACGCGCGAGTAAAGCACATCGCCTGGGGACGCAATGAGTAGAGAGGTGGAGATGAAACTCTCATCGGTTATGGTGTCGGGGTCTATGGACTGTATGCTGTCATCGGCTGTGGCAGATGTGCTAATCTGCAGCAAGGATACGAAAATGATGATGCGGAGAAGTAGATTCATATTTAATTTACTATTTGACACTTTACAACTTATAATTTGCTTTCCTGTCGCGCCAGAGTTCCCAACTGTTGACGAGGTTTTGCCAGAGGATGTAGCAACCTGGACCTACCGATGATGCCGGATTGACGTAGGTAAATGCTACCCATATCTCGAACGATGTGTTCTTCTGACCTAATGCTTGTTCGGCTGTTATGTGGCCGTTCTTGTGTTCGCCGATGAGTTTTCCTACCTTGAACTGTAGCAGGCATACGATGAGCGCTGAGAGGGCAATCATAAGCAGAAGCATCAATGATGCTCCGCAGTTGAAGATGTTTTTCACGGTTGTGCCCATGACAAGTATGAGCGACCATGCCCAGATGTAGAAGCCGAGGTCAGGGTGAGCCACAACCCATGCTTGCATCCGCGGAAGGTAGCGGCGCGTGAGCCATGCTAAGAGTAGTGGAAGTACGAGCACGATCAACACCTTATATAATATAATAAGGAATGCCTGGAAGAAAGTGAGGTTGGCATGTGGCTCAATTATTGGCAGGAAGAATGGAATCTCGATTGCTGCCACGAAGTTTGAGAGGAGAGTGAACGCCGTCATGCTTGCAAGGTTGCCTCCGAGTTTGGCTGTCACTACCGCCGATGCCGTGGCTGTAGGACCGATGATGCACATGAGTGTTGCCTCCCAGAACACTTTGTCGTTAGGATTGTCAACGAGGTAGAGGATGATACCTACGGGTATGATGGTGAAAATGGTCTGGATGACCACGACCCATACGTGCCATGCCTCGAAGCGCATCTTGTGGAAATCGACTTTGCAGAAGGTGACGTAGAGCACAAGAAACAGGAACCACGGCAGCGACTCGTTGACGATAGGCTCGATACAATCGCCGAACTCGTCGAGTGCAGGTGTGTAGCGCCCGATAAGATAGAGAATTGTGCCCGTAGCCATTGCCAAAGGGAGCGCGAGGTCTTTTATGGTATCGAGGAGTCTGTGCATTTGTGTTCTAGATATTTTAGCAAATCTAGCTATTATGGCGGTTCTTGTTTTCTATATTAAAGCTGCCCTGCTTCTACGAGGAGCACTATGCGTTCGGTCTGACGGTCTTCTTCGTCGTTGGGGTCGAACTGCTTCTTCAGACTTGCGCCGAACAATCCTGCAAACGCTTGCCAGAAGGTAGCGCGGACAGGGCCGAGAAAGGCTTTGATGATGTCGTACGACGTTGAGTTACATTCGCGGTAGATGAGCTTGATGAGAATCTTGCCCTGCGTGTAGGTGAGTTTCTTTATACGTGGGGTGTATTCTTTCTTTACACTTTTCTCCACATACTTGAGATGTTCGTCGCGCGCTTTCTTGTCGGGGAGCGTCTGTATGTATTCGTATGTCTCGATGATGGCGGCCTTTGCCTCTTTAGCCAGTGGGAGCACGCGCTTCACGTTATACACCATGCGGTCGTACTTCTGTTTTGCCTTCGGAGATGAGAATGTCTGCTTTGGGAAAACATAGACGTTGTTCATCTGCATGTATTGTATACTGTCACCGCCTTCGAGTACTTTACCAACATGGACGAGTGGCACGAACGTAGGGTTGTCCATATCGACGGGCTTGTCCTCAGGATGCACGACACCCTGTGCGCTTGCAGAGATTGCAAGCGTGCATAAGATGAGATATAGGAGAACACTACGTTTCATTTGCGGATGCAAAGTTACAAAAGTTGAGTGGAATATGTTGATGATGATAGTCTTTTTTAACGCAATTCACTAAAATTTGCGTTTATGGAATCCATCTTCTCTGGATTTCAGTAATGGTGCCACTCTCGATAAGGACCTTTGTGTTGAGGCAGTTGAAGTCTTGTCGGTATCCTTGCAGAGATTCGATGTACTGCTTTTGATTGATGCAAATAGTGTCGGACGGGTCGTCAGGGTTTTCGCCGCAGTCGATGATGAGAAGGTTGTCGGATAGTGGTATTTGTGTTTTACCCAAAGTGGTATATACGGAATGGTCGTCGAAGATAGTTGCACGGAATGTGCCGCCTCCGTTGGAGATGAGCCATGCACCACCTTCTTCGAGCCCGCCGTTTATGCTTTTAATGCCGTTTTCGTCAGCGATGCTTTCTACAATCATAGGCTTGTCTTCGTAGATTAACGTGTCGCCCACTTGCATCTGCGATACTTCAACAGCATCGTAGAGGTCTTCGTTATAGACAGTCATAGTCAGGTTGCTTCCACGCCAGTTGAAATCGTTGGTGTTGAATGAGGCAGGGACGGTGCAATCAGTGAGGCTTTCAATCGAGATGCCTGATGGGAGAGTTGATATACATTTGTGTGAGATCTGGTTGCTGCAGCTGCAGATTAAGATTGCTACAGCTATGAGTGTAAGGATTTGTTTCATTTTGCGGTTATTGTTTTTGCGGTTTTACAATTTCGCTGCAAAGATAAACAAAATATCTTCATTGTGAAAATTTATATAAGGAGTGTTTTGCAAAAGGAACAAAAAAAAACTGCCACAGCTTTTGACTGTGACAGTTCTTGATAAGTCGTTTATTTATTTGTGGTAGTATTTTTTGCCACTCTTGATGACGATACCTTTATAGTTTTGATCG
>JAUNQM010000161.1 GCA_030536165.1 Prevotellaceae bacterium
TTTACCAATCACCTAAAACCAATAACCTAAAACCTTCTATGGTTAGGGGTAGGCCTCCTTTTGCCTTTCAAGTTGCACTCTGCGTGAAATCATTACATGCATAACCTGTATGCTCCGAATTATATTCCTCTGCAAAATTACGTAAAGAAAAAATAAAAACCATATAAAAAGGGAGAAAAATGCAGATTTAAGGCTGAAATGAAACAAATTTGTACAAATATATTTGTTTATTTGAAAATAATTCTTAAATTTGCAGCACATTTAAGTATTATTTTTTTAACTAAACATTAATTTATTAACTAAAAGGCATTATGATTTTATCAAAAATGAAAAGACTTGCTGTGGTTTTAATCGCAAGCATGGTCTCAACTTTGTCTTTTGCTCAGATCAATGGTACCGTTGTTGATCAGAACGGCGAACCAGTTATCGGAGCAAGTGTTTTGGTTAAGGGAACATCAACGGGAGCAGCTACCGACTTGAACGGTAAGTTCTCAATCCCTACAGCCAAGTCGTCGGATGTCTTGACAGTCTCTTATGTGGGCATGATTTCACAAGAGATTTCACTTCGCGGAAAGAGCTCTGTAAAGGTAGTTCTCAGCGAAGACGCAAAGACACTTAACGATGTAGTAGTAATTGGTTACGGTACAGTAAAGCGCCGTGACTTGACAGGTTCTGTTGCATCAGTGACTGGTGAAAAGCTCGCAGCTAACCCTGTGGCAGACATCACTCAGGCATTGCAAGGACAGCTTCCAGGTGTAAACGTAACATCACAGGACGGTCGTCCAGGTGCATCAATGTCAATCCGCGTTCGTGGTGGTGGTTCTGTAACTCAGAGCAACGACCCATTGGTAGTTGTTGACGGTGTTCAGCTCAGCTCTGCAAGTGAGATGAACGAAATCCCTGCCGACAACATTGAGAGCATCGACGTATTGAAGGATGCTGCAACAACAGCTATCTACGGTGCAAGTGGTGCTAACGGTGTTATCCTCATCACAACAAAGGGTGGTCAGATTGGCAAGCCAAAAGTTCGTTACAACATGTACTATCAGATTAAGAAGATTCCTGAGGTGCTTGACATTCAGAGCGCATATGACATGGTTCGCGACACATGGTCATACGCAGCAGCATACGGTGACTATGATGCATACGCAAAGGGTATAGCTCAATACTATGGACTTGGTTCAGCTTATGGCAACCACCTCAATGACTACAAGAACGTAAGTGCTCACAACTACATGGAAGACGTGCTGAAGACAGCTCACACATGGAATCACGACGTATCTCTCTCTGCAGGTACAGAGTCAACAAAGATCTTCGCAACTGTCAACTACATGAACGATGATGGTATCCGTATCAATTCAGGTTTCAAGCGTTGGAGTGCAAACTTCAAGTTGGATCAGAAGATTACCAAGAATCTCAAGACTGACCTCGACGTTCGCTACACAGAGACAACTCTCACTGGTGACCACTTCAGCAATGCATCGGCCTATGGCTATCGTCCAATTGACAAGCCACTCGGCACAGACGACGCAAATCTTCTCGGTATGGGTAGCTCAAATGTTGATGAATGGCACAATCCACTCGCTCTTGTTGACAACTACGACTACGGACGCGAAATGCAGCGCCTTCGCGCAAGAGTAGGCCTTTCTTGGAATGCATTCAAGGGCTTCACTGCAAGAACAGAACTCACTCTCGGTCGCCACTGGGCAGAGGCTAAGTCTTGGGACGCAGGTCTTGAGAACAGCTACAACTCAGCAAAGCTCAACAATAGCCACGGCTATCATACTCGTTGGACAACTACAGTGAACTACGATGTTCAGGGACTTGGTGAAGATCATGCACTCTCATTCCTTGCAGGTAATGAAGTAACAGCCTTCAGAACTTCCTCAAATGAACTCTATGGCTATGGATTCCCTGCTCAGTTCACAAAGGAACAGGCATTCGCTAACATCAATATGTCAAACATGTACGGCGGCGCAACAGGAGGTAAGGACTATGTAAAGAGCAACGATGGTCTTCCTGTACACAAGAACTCATGGTTCGGTCGTGCTAACTACAGCTACCTTGGCCGTTATCTCTTGACAGCCACATTCCGTGCTGATGGTAGTTCTAAGTTCGCTCCTAATCACCACTGGGGTTACTTCCCTGCATTCGCAGCAGGTTGGCGTATCTCTGACGAACCGTTCATGCAGTCTGCATCAAGCTGGCTCGACAACTTGAAGCTCCGTCTCTCTTACGGTACGTCAGGTAGTGACGATATCAACTCTTCACTCTGGAAGGAAACATGGGGAACAAGTGTTATCACTGTTGATGGACAGAGCATCACGACTTATGTTCCAGGTAGCATGAAGCCAAATCCTAACTTGAAGTGGGAGACAACAATCCAGCGCAACTTCGGTATCGACTTCGCAATGTTCAATAGCCGCCTCAACGGTAGCATCGACCTCTACTGGAACACAACTAAGGACATTCTTATGCAAGTTCCTTGCGATGCTTCATCAGGTTACAAAACTCAGTTCCAGAACGTAGGTAAGACTTCAAACAAGGGTGTTGAACTTGCTCTCGCATACGACATCATCCGCACTAAAGATTGGCAGTTAGGCGTAAACCTCACTTACAACTACAACCACAACAATGTTGAGGAACTCCTCGAAGGCGTAAATTCCGACATCAATACAGGTTGGGGTTCTACAATGCGTAAGCCAGCTTACGACTACATCATCCGCGAAGGCGAACCTGTAGGAACTATCCAGGGTTACAAGTCACTCGGCTACTTCACTATTGATGAGTTCAACTACGACTCAACAACAGGCAAATACACATTGAAGTATGATGCTAAGGCTGCTGGTGTAGCTACTGCTGGTAACTATGCAGCTAACGTACTCGCACTTGCTGCTGACGGTAAGATATTCCCAGGTGCTCACAAGTTCGAGGCTGACGAGAATGGTGATGCCAAGGCTCAGGTTATTGGTCACACAATGCCAAAGCACACTGGTGGCTTCAACATCAACGGTCGCTGGAAGAACTTAGACTTTGCTCTTGGTTTCACTTATCAGATAGGTGGTGACGTTTACAATGCAAACGCAATGCGTTCAGTAATGGGCGACAAGGACTCAAGCTTCGGTCGCAGCCGTCTGGCAAATGCTTCGGATTGCTTCAAGTATTATGACTTCGACAGCAATGGTGACATTCACCTCGTAACTGAACCATCTGCTCTCGCAGCTCTTAATGCTAACACTTCACGTGCTACATACTATGCAGAGTATGGTCTCACAACTTCTGAATACATTGAAGACGCTTCATTCCTGCGCCTCAATACTCTCACTGTAGGTTACACTCTGCCTAAGGTTTGGACAAAGCCTGTAGGTATTTCTAACTTCCGTGTTTATTTCACTGCCGGCAATTTGTTCTGCATTACTGGTTACTCAGGTCTCGATCCTGACGTAAACACAACTGCATTCACAGGTGGATTCCCTACTCCTAACTATGACTATCAGGCATATCCAAAGGCAAGAACATTCACATTCGGTGTTAACGTAGCATTCTAATTATGGAGGATAATATTATGAAGAAAGTATTATATATTATAATGTGTGGAGTCGTTGCTTTGACAACTGTTTCATGTAGCGATTACCTTGTGCCAAAGTCTGATTCTGAAACTGACGCAGACTTTGTATTCTCGAACGACATTACTGCACGTGCTGCCATCGAAGGTGCTTACGAGCAGTGGCGTGCTACTGCCAACAGCCAGGTGTTCGGCGCAGGTCTTTTCTATGCTGCCGACGTTGCTGGTTCTGATATTGAGCGTCACCCAGAAGGTTATGCTAACCAGCCTCTCCGTCACATTCCTGAATGTTTCTATGAAAATGGTACTCTTACTTCTACATACGGTATCGCTCAGTATGATAAGGAAGACGGTGCTTACTCTAACCTCTATTCTGTAATCGGTAAGGCAAATGCCATTATCACTGCTATCGAAGGAAAAGATAACTTTGAGACAGCAGTTCTTGGGGCAACAGCTCCTACTACCATTACTCAGTTCTATGGCGAGGCTGTAGCACTCCGTGCAACTGCTTACCGTGAACTCATTAAGTACTATGGCGACGTGCCTTACGTTCACAAATTCGGTGAAGGCGCCAGCACCCTTGCAGGTCGTGACTCTATCTACGACGCATGTATCGCTGACCTTATGCTCGTTGAGCCTAACATGTACGATCAGGGTAGTATTCCTAATATAGATGCTGCAGATAAGCACTACTTCACAAAGCAGTATGTTCAGGGACTCATCGGTCGTATGGCTCTTGAAGCTGCCGGCTTCCAGACTCGTCGTACCGACGGAACTGTAAACTATACAAACGGAGCTGGAGAAGCCCTCTCTTTCGAAAAGAAGGGTAAGGAGAACCAGAATGCTCAGTATGGTCGTCGTTCAGACTATAAGGACCTCCTCGAAATCGCTCAGATTTACTTCAAGAAGGTTATCGACAACCCTGTAGGCATCAAGTTCAATGCTACTGACTATCAGGCATTCTTCCAGCAGATGATGAGCGAAGATGCAATCTACGCTGACGAGTCTATCTACGAATACCCAATGCAGTGGAACGTAACAAGCAACGAGCGTGCATACTCATCAGGTCGTCCATCTAACGGTGGTTCAAAGGACAACTATCCTTGCAAGGACTATGGTCAGTGCCGTATCAACCCAGCTTACTACTATGGTATCTTCGATCCTCAGGACAAGCGTCGTGACGTATCTGTTGCCGTAACAGGTAGCGATGGTAAGGGCTACGAGGTTCTCATTCCGTTCAGCCCAGGTTCAAAGGCATCAGCCGGAGGTCTGTCAATGAACAAGTGGGACGAGTGCCGTCAGACTAACCCTAACACTAAGGCACAGCGTAAGTCAGGTATCAACGGTCCTTACATGCGTATTTCTGAAATCTATCTTGGCTATGCAGAGGCTTGTGCTCTCTTAAACAATGATAACGAAGCAAAGAAATACCTCACTATCATCCGCAGCCGTGCATTCGACAACCCTGACGTAGATGGCTTCATCGCAAAATGCGGTAACCTCTATCCAGAAAGCGGATACTCTGCTCTCTATAAGGCAATCATCGAGGAACGTGGTTTCGAATTTGCAGGCGAAGGCGACCGTCGTTGGACTCTTATCCGTACAGGTATCCTCCCAGAGGCTATCAAGCGTATCAAGACTATGACAACAGCAATGATGGACGGTCTTGCACAGAACGGCAGCTACACATTCGAGAACGGCAACGTCATCTCTAACCAAGTTTATACTAAGGCTGTTGACGCAAAAGCTATGTACGGCTATCGTCTGACAAAGGAAACTCCTAAGGGTAAAGAGGACGATCCTGTTCTCTATCCAGGATGGCGTGGACAGAAGGACGACTGGGAGTCATTCGGATGCAAATATGGCGATAACACAAACACAAACCTCGCTATCGTAGGTCTGTTCAAGCCAGTATCAGAAGCAGAAGCATCAGTGCTCCTTGCCAACGGATACAAGGCTGTAGATTGGGGCGCATCACTCGTTAAGAGTCGTGATGAGTATGATCTCCACCTCTTCACAAGCTACGACTACGTAAGTACACCTATCTACCTCTGGCCTATCACTCCAAACCAGTTGGCAACAGGTGGCTACAAGAATGGCTACGGATTCCCTAACACAATCGACTAATCTACATAGTCACATACTCAAACCAAAGGTCTCGCCCACAAAGCGAGACCTTTTTATGTATGTTGGAATAAATAATCTTTTCTTTTATCGTGAAAAATAATTGCAAAAAAGCAGGACTTTTTGGGTCACCTGCAAAAACTGTGTTATGAAAAAAAATAGTAGGATACGCGAGTTCGGGATAAGCAATTCCCAAAAAAACTCAAGGAGGTTTCCGCTTTGCTAACGCCAGGTTCTTCGACAAGCGAAGCGGCAAAGCCGATTACTTGCGCTCCGTAGGTGCTCAGGCGAGCAAGCTCGGAGTCTCACAGAGATGTCCCTTCGGGGAGCAAGATGAAAAGAATGTATTTGCTTTTATCCATACGTTATCCCGAACTCGCGTATAGACCTCAAAGAGGTCTTACATAGGTAACCGCAGTGTCGAAGACCTGCGGAC
>JAUNQM010000162.1 GCA_030536165.1 Prevotellaceae bacterium
ATTCCCATCCTTCGTTTCTCAGTTTACCAGAGTTTGTGTAGGCAAGTTTTGAAGAATATCCAGTCGATGCTGGTATTGTCACACTCTTCTGCAACAAGTCTTTCGTATCTTTATGGTAATAGTCGAACGTCATCGTCAGTCGGTTGTTCAGCACAGAGATATCAGTACCTATATCGTATTCCGTCGATGTCTCCCATTTCAGTTTGTTTAACTGCATCTTAGATGGCGAGATTGAGCTGCCGTCCATGTAATTACCGATGGCGTTGTATGTACCTATGTATGGTGATGTTCCGCTCGGAGCATTACCACTCTTACCCCAACTTGCACGAATCTTAAACTGGTCGAGCCATGACTCTTTCCATTTCTTCATAAACGGTTCGTCCTGTACTTGCCATGAAACACCAACTGAAGGGAAGAATCCCCAACGTGTATCCTTGCCGAGCGACGATTTACCTTCGTAATTGAATGTGCCGTTGACGGTATATCTGTCCATAAACGTATAAACAAGACTACCACGTCCAGAGAGTGTCCTTACCTCTGAGTCGCTACTTCCCTGCGAAAGAAGTATTCCGCCACCCGATGCAGGGTCGGAGATTCCTGCCGATGCCACGTTGTATCTGGTCGAAGCATAAGAGGAACTTCTCGACTGAGTCGTGTGCCAGATTCCTGTAGCAACTACATTGTGCACGTCTTTCCAAGTCTTATTGAACATAAGTTTATTCTCGGTCTGCAAGGCAAAGTTGTTGGTATATCCGTCATAGCTTTGGTTTGCATACGTATTCTCAGTTGTTACACCTGTTGCCGATTGTGGCAGGAACGACTCTGTCTTTGTGGTGTTATATTTCATCGACACATAACCGTAATAAGTCAGACTTGGCAGAATATACCAGTTTGCCCTTACGGTTATTTTCTGATCCTTAGTACTCGTATTGCTGTAGCTGTCGTTAGCCATTATTATCGGATGGAAGTTCTTGCTGCCGCTGAATGCGCCTTGGAACTCTTCACTGTTCTGACGGGTGAAATATGTATCGGTCATCTCGCCCGTTGTGTCGTCTATATAATAAGGACTCTTGTTCGGCATCTTACGCAGGGCTTCACCTCGCACGTCCGACGACCACGGTGCATCCTTCTTTGAGTCGGAATAATTGTATTCTGCATTCACGGTCAACTTATCCGAGAATCTGTAACCAATGTTGAGTGCCGTGGTAAAACGTCTGAGGTTTGTTCCCTTCGTTGTTCCGCCTTCATTCATATACGACATAGAATATCTGTAAGTCGCTTTCTCGCCACCACCCGACATTGAGAAACTATTATCAGTGATTAGTGAGTTTTGCTTCACGTAACTCAACCAATCCACATCTTGATTATATTCGTCAAAGTAGCGCCAGTCTTGGTTGTAGTTTATTTCCGGCGTATCAAACAAGAGTTCAAGATATGCCGAGTTGTTTGCAAGTCCACGTGCCTTTGCTGTATTCCAGATTGCATCCTGAATAAATGCCACATACTCATTTCCATCGAGCATAGGCATAGACTTTGGTTCTATCTTCAGGGTGTTCTTGGTAGAGAATGTGAACTTCGTCTTGCCCATCGCGCCCTTCTTTGTCGTAATCAGCAGCACACCGTTTGCACCGGCAGTACCGTATATCGCTGTTGAAGCAGCATCCTTCAACACTTCTATCGTCTCTATATCATTAGGGTTGAGACTGAGCATCTGTGCAAGGTCTTCCTGATTTGCCGTGTTGAAGTCGAAGTCATCATCTATGTCTGTTGACTGTGGCACTCCGTCAATCACGATAAGCGGGTCGGCATTTGAGTTCAGCGTTGCTGTACCACGTATTCTGATGCTGCTCTTTGCACCTGGGTCACCTGCTATGACAATATCCACACCACCGAGCTGACCTTGTATTGCCTCTTCAACCGACGTCACAGGAGCCGTCTCGGTTATCTCGCTCATGTTTATCTTTTGTGTGGCAAAAGCCTGCACACGCTGCGACACACCCATGTCACTTCGCGTCTGACGCTTGCTTGTCACCTGCACTTCCTTCAGCTGATGCGCATTGCTTTCCATCCGCACGTTGAGCACCTTCTGACCTGTGTATTTGAATCTCTGGGTGTTCATGCCTATATACGAGAAAACTATTGTGAGGTTCTTTTCGTTTGGCACCTTCAATGAATACTGTCCGTTGAAATCGGTCGTTACACCAGTCACAATACGGTTCTGCGTATTGACAAACGTCACGTTCACACCGATACAAGGCTCGACATTCTTGCCAAACACTTCCGTCACCGTGCCTGAAATGGTGTTTTGTGCTGACGCAGAACAAACAACTCCCACCAGACTTATCAGCAATATGTATATTCTATGTTTCATTCTATTCTGCAAGGTTCAAATAGTAAAATTACCCAATCATAAATAAATCCGCAAATCAGTAAATCCGTAAATCTCCATCACTCCAACAGTCCTTCGATAAAGTGTACTCCTCCGTCGTTGAATGTGAACGGGAATGAGTCATACTTATCTGAGATTTTTATTCGCTTCGAACTGCCTTTCAGCCCTACGCTCATGCTTGTGCCATTGTCATAGACATTGACACACGTATAGACCAAATCAATATCGCCAGTCGCAGGATTCTCAACCTGACGCGACTGCATGGTCTGCAGACCACCCTCGCTCTCAGTGTCTTCACCCCACCCTACGTATGGATAGTTAGTCATCACGGCTGTAGAAAGCGGAACAAAATATCTCATCAGGTAATCTGTGAGTATTTCCTGCGGAGTCATACTGTCTTCGTCTTCGGCATCCTTAGGACAAGTGCAATGCGCGAAGAAATCTTCATCGCCCACATTTGCGTCGCCATCAAACTCTACTCCTGGTATCTTCTCGTCCATGATTGCCTGCTCTATTGCCTCTGTCGTTGGGATAAACATGAAGCAGTTTTCGTTGTAGAACTTAAATGTAGCCTTGCTATTATCAATCTGCCCTGCGAGTTCAACCAGCTTAGCAAAGCCAAAGAAGTCTGCCGTGGCATCATTACGGTTGTTACACATTATTGTAACAATATTCTTATTGTTCACGTTGTCGAACGAACCTTCCATCAGACTTCCGTCGTATGAATAGCAATGACCGTTTGTCCAGCCATCCACGTTCCCACGGTAAGCCAATGGCGTGAACCCTGACCACACCTCGGTCTGCGCATCGGCATTGTTGGCAAACTCGAGCAGGTTGTTATGCCTGATGCTGTTTGTCACCTTGCCGTCCTTTATATATATATATAGGTGTTCAGTCATGGTCGGATAAACCTTCTTGCCCGACGTTGGCACTACCGTATTCTCATCCTCTGGTGCCGACGTATGGGCGTATGCGTAAGCTCTTGCGACAGAACCTCCGATAGCCTTGCCTGCTGCATCGGTCACGCTGCTCGTTGCCTCGTCCCATTTCATTCCTGCGCCTTCAACAAGCATATTGCTCGGATAGAACACGATAAACTTCACGTTCTGATTGCTCAGCACTGCATCAAGCGAACCATTCTGAATAAAATACAGGAAGTCGCGGTAATCCTTATGCTGATATGCAGGACCTGTCACCGAGCCGAATGATGCTGGCGGTGTCAGATAGTTGCATCCATAAAGCACTCCGTTTGAACACATAATCCTACTCTCCTGCGGCACATCCGACGTTGGGAAGGTTATCACATTCCCGTCTGGGTCTTCAATCAACCCCTTTTCTATCTCCTCTGGAAATACTATCGACGAATTGCAGACGCAATTGAAAAGCAACTTCTTAACCGATGATGCAGCCACCTCTGAAATGTCGTTGTAACCGCCTTGTCCCCAATAGTCATTGAAGAAATCATTGAAAGCCTTGTTTGTCGGAGCAAACACACTATACGACTGGAAAGCAAGTTTTTCCACATCCTGATAGTTAGTCACAGGCCACTCACAGGCAATGTTTGCCAAAGGTGCCTCATGGTAATGCTGATACAGCGAGTCGCCATTTCCGTATTCCAGCGTCAGCGCATCGTCAGCCTCATAGTATTGGTACTTATTATAGAGCTGAAGGAATGTGGAATAACCACCGTCGCCTTCACCACCCTTTTGCAGTTCCTTGTAGATAGTTTCAAGCGGTTTCACCACTCTATCCACCTTGTATATATAACCGTTCTTGGCAATCTTTTCATATTCAGTCACACCGGCATTTGCAATGTTGAATCCCTTAACGTCCTGCCAGCCTGTCTTCGGATAGAAATACTCGTAATTGCTCTTAGCATCGATGCCCTTCGTGTTGAACATCTCATACGAGAACACAGGCATATATCTTTCCAGATGATACACCTTCACCTTCTTGCCGGCCGTGTCTGTCTCCTCGGTAATAGCGTCGCTGCTCTTAGTGCGGAACTTATAGTAGAGTCCTGCATTCTTCATCATCTCCTCCTCCGTGGCGCCATCGCCTTCAAGCGGACGGAAATTGATGAAGTCACTCTTCTTCATCGAGTAGTACATGATGTGGAACCCGATAAGTTTCTTCACTTCCTCGTCAGTCAGTCTGCTTAAATCCTGATGACCATACGTTTCTTGCAGATACTCACGCATGGCATCATCCGTCGGAGCAGCTACCGTAAGAATAGACTTGCCGTCAACGATAGGCTTGAAGCCGGCACGGTCAATACCTTCAAGGAAAATAGTATAGTTACCCTCGTCTTTCAACTCTTCGTAGATAGACCCGCTAATCCAGTCAGGCACCTCGAAATAAGAATCCATGTCGGAGCACGACATAAGACCGCAGCATGCCACACAGCATGCTACACACCATTTCATCGGCATCATTCGATGCAGAACGTTGTTTATCATCTTCAGCATAATTGATTTTGCCGTTTCGTTTAAGGTTATAATTTTCTGCAAATTTAATGCAAAATGTTTACATTTCAAAATTAAAATGCTTTTTTTATTAAGTAATGGTAAAAAACTCCAGTCTCGCATGTACATTTATTTTATGATTTATGCCAAAGATTTATCACAAATCCATTCTGAGTGCAGCCGAGGCAAGACAAAGTCAAGCACGCAACCGATGGAGCAGTGAGAGGAGAGGCAAAGTTTACTTTGGCTATCCTAAGTCGCGACAGAGGAAGACAATAGTCAATGACGTAGGTTGGTGGTTGTTCGGTTGCATCATTTTAGTTGTTGCATATACTCGGAAAAAAGTTGGCCAACTTTTTTCGGACTAAATGCAACGACTCCACAAAAACATGCAAACAACTAGACTTCGGATGCGTATTGAATGTATGCAAAAAAGAGGCAACTGCTGGATTGCAATTGCCTCTTGAAGATTTAACGAGTAATGGGCTCTTGGCTCATTCCTCAAAGCTGATATTACTTGAACAAGCTCTTCTTACCCTTTACAATGTAGATGCGGCCTGCCTCTGGGTTGATAACCTTGCGACCCATGAGGTCGTAGATTTCGTTAGAGTTAAGACCGTTAGTCACGATTTCAGAGATGCCTGTTGGGTCAATAACTGTAAGCTCGTATGTAGCCTGAGCCTGCTTGTAAGTATCGTTAGCATAGATAGTAGCTGTGATGATTGCTGTACCAGCTGCAACAGGAGTAACAGCGCCAGTCTCGTTGATTGTTGCAACTTCTGTGTTAGAAGAAGTGAAAACAACTACAGCGCCTTCGTAAGTAGTGAGTTCGTTGCGGAACTTCTTGCCAATCTCAGCCTGGATAGTAGCCGCTGCGAATGTTGCAGTTGCGTCCTGACGTGGAACGATAGAGTCAACGAACTGGATGCTCTGGATGTAGAGTGGGCTTGGGATTGTGAGTTCAACCTCTGTTGCACCTTCTACTACTGTGAAGATCATAGGTCCGTAAGTGATGTCGTCGCTCTTAGCTGCCTGATGAGAGATGAGACCGAGAGTTTCCTCTACGCCTGTAGCTGCGACAACCTTGTTAGCCTTTGTTGTACCAGTCATAACCATCAAGCCCTTTGCTCCTTCTGGAACAGGAACCTTAACAGTGATCTGCTTGTTAGCATACATGTGAACACCACCATAGTTCAATGGATAGTTGCGGAAGAGAA
>JAUNQM010000163.1 GCA_030536165.1 Prevotellaceae bacterium
ACTTCGGACAAAGTTTTGAAAAACTTCCGGCAAAGTTTTGCAAAACTTTTCCCGAGTATTAACGACGTGTAAAGTGAGGCTAACGGACGAGTATTAAATCCCAATCGGACGACGTGACTGCATGAGGTCCTTCGCGCAGACTGTAGATAAGATTTTCGGGCACTCCATACAGCTGCCAAGCGGGGCGTGCAAAGTCGCACGCAAGTCCTTCGCCTTTCGGATCCGACCAAAGATCCTCCGTGCCACTGATTACTATCAGTTTGCGAGGCGCGATGAGCGCAAGAAGTTCGTGCTGGTCGAATGGCATCGTCTCCTCCTTATGGCTGAACTGACGGAAGTTGCCGCAGAACCACTGATAACTCCATTCGTTGACACATTCCACGGTTTCACCGACACATCTTCTCGACAGCGCAGCACCGCAACAGCCGGAATTTACAGCCACCACGCGGGCAAATCTTTCGTCAGTTGCGCCTGCCCAAAGTGCGGTCTTTCCAAGTCGCGAATGCCCCATAATCGTCACGTTTTTCGTGTCGATTATGTCGTCGGCAAGCCTCTCCAGAGCATCCAGAGCGCGACTTGCAGTCCACGCCCAACAGCCGATTGCGCCCCATTCATTCGGCAGCGGCGAGGTCTGTCCGGCTTTGTAGAAGTGTTTATGCAGTTTGCTTGAACGAAACATGTCCTTCGCCTTGTCGCCTTCTGCATCAGTATAGCGGAACAAAGCAAGCGCGTATCCACTCTGTAATATCCTCTCCACAGGCCACGACAAGGCATCTTTCGGCCTCGAACCATCGGCGTGAATGGCGACTATCGAGTCCGTGTCGGCAAACGAAAGACCGAGTATAACCTTCATATTGTGTACGCGGCGAGGAAACAACAACGTCAGGCGCACGTCGGGCCCGTCGGATGTGAGACGCAGCATAATGTCGCGTCGCATCACTTTTCCGTCGAGGCACGGCTTGTCTTTGCCCATCTTGTAGAAAGAAAAAGTGCTGTCTGGCATAGGTGAGTGCCCATACATGTACTCCGTGAAAAGGTCAAGAAGTTCGCCTCTACGGTGCGTTTCCCATGACGAAGGAGTGTCGATTTTCGTTCCGTCAAGGCACGCAAAAAGGTCAGGTAAAGTGTATTCGGGCACGAGATTTTCGTCGTAGTTAGCATTGTTGTAGTAATCGTAGAAATCACGCTTAGCCACGCGCCGTTCATATTGTCCGAAACATTCGCCGAAATGCATCAGCAAAACAGCGAAAATAGTTGTTTTTAGTATAGTATTCATCATTGTCGTTTGTTGTTGAATTTTGTGTGTATCGAGTCGCGAAAACATCCGATTCCACCGTAACATTTGCATTTCGCTACTCGATGATAAGTTTAACCTTTTGCGCGATTTTTAATGCTTTCAAGACATCTCCACGACAAAAGTACAAAATATTATTGAAATACGAAATTTGCGGAAGCATTTTTAACCACGAATCACACATTATGCAGCAAAAGATTATGTTTTTTGTGTCAAAAGAGTTGTATTTCGCATTTATTTGTTACCTTTGCACAAAAGTAACGATGCGATTAGCTATGAAAAAGTTTTTCCTATTATCTTTAAGCCTGCTTTTGTGCCTGACGTGGTGCGGGGCGATGGAGAAAGAAGTTTGCAAGTTCGCTGTCAAAGAAGGCAAGGATTTGTTTCTTACGCATTATTATAATGCACAAAGCAACGACAGCATACGAGGCTGCGTCATATTTGTGTTCGGTGGTGGATTCGCATACGGCGAGCGAGACGCAAAGCAATATCAGTCGTTTTTCAGTTGGCTTTGCGATAATGGGTACGACGTTGCTTCGATAGACTATCGACTAGGAATGTCGCGAGCATACGATGACTATGGCTGGAAAAAAGGTGCGCTCGGCAAGGTGAAAAGGTTTAAGACTGCAATAGAATGGGCAAGAGAAGACATGCTTGACGCTACGACTTTCGTGGTCGAGAACTGCGAACGTTGGCACATTGACAAGTCGCGAATCATAGCCAGCGGTTCAAGTGCCGGTGCTATTACGTGCCTCATGGCTGAAAATGCGATATGCAATGGTCTTGCACCAGCAGCACTCAAGCAGCAAATGCAAGTAAACAAGTCGCCATACGCGGCTGTCATTTCATTCGCCGGAGCTATCTTTTCTATGAAGGGACACCCAAAATGGGCGTCGAAACCTTGTCCTATGATGATGTTCCACGGCAACAGCGACAAGAGTGTGCCTTACAAGAAATCATCGATGTTCGGCAAAGGTCTGTGGGGCAGCGCCTACATTTATAAGCAGTTGGAGGAAATGGGTAGCACGTATTACTTCTACGATGCCGCCTACGAAAGTCATCGCATGGCAGTGAGTCCGATGAATAATAACCGCGATGAGATAATGGAATTTATCAAGACAGTGGTGGAGAAAGGCAAGACGTTGCAGATACACAAGACTGTGCGTGACACATCGAAGCCAAAGCAAAAGACAAAGTTCAGCCCGTTTGTCTATCTCTCACAAAAGGGCTGACGTATGAACAAATTTGTCCTTTTCGGGCGTAATTCATTTTTTATTGCTATATTTGCATTTGATTATAAAATAGAGACCAAAACATAAAAGCGTATGAAGGTTCTGAAGTTTGGTGGGACATCAGTAGGTTCCGTAGAAAGCATCCTAAACGTAAAGATAATCGTTGAATCGCAAACCGACACAGTATTTGTTGTGGTAAGTGCACTCGGCGGTATTACTGATAAGTTGATAGAAATAGGCAAACTTGCCGAAGGCGGCAACGAAGAATATAAAGAGCAAATAAAACAAATAGAGGTCAGACATGAGCAGTTGATAGATGCTGTGATAGACGACAAGAACAAAAAAGAGTCGTTGCTGCAAACTGTACGGGCGCTGTTTGAAGAACTGAAGAGCATCTGCCAAGGCGTTTATCTTATCCGTGAACTTTCACAGCGTACGCAAGCATCAGTCGTAAGCTACGGTGAACGCATTAGTAGTCGCATCGTTGCTACAATGATAGACGGAGCAAAGTGGTTTGACAGCCGAGATTTCATAAAGACTGACGGATTCGAACTGGCTGAAGAAGAAACAAAGCTATTGCTGAAGACGACATTCCCAAAGACGATGGACGCGAAGGTGCGCGTCGTACCTGGCTTCATCAGCAGCGATGCTTCAACAGGTGAGACAACAATTCTCGGACGCGGAGGCTCTGACTATACTGCCAGCATCATAGCTGCCACATTGAAAGCTGATGTGTTGGAGATATGGACGGATGTGGATGGATTCATGACAGCCGACCCAAGAGTGATACCTCATGCTTACGCAATCAAGGAACTGTCGTATGTTGAGGCTATGGAGCTGTGCAACTTCGGTGCAAAGGTTATCTACCCACCGACCATCTATCCTGTCTATGCAAAAAACATACCTATTCTTATAAAGAACACATTCAACCCCGAAGCAATAGGCACAATCATAAGGAGTCGAGTTGATGCTAACGAGAAAGCCATAAAGGGTATTTCAAGCATCAGCAACACAAGCCTTATAAACATCAGCGGTCCGACAATGGTGGGGGTAGTAGGTTTCAGTATGAGGATTTTCCGCTGCCTGGCACACAATAACATCAACGTGATTATGGTGAGTCAGGTAAGCAGTGAGAACAGCATAAGTATTGTCGTGCGCGACGATGATGCCGTTTATGCTTGCCAATGCCTGAACAACGAGTTCGAGCCAAACATCAAGTCGGGCGCTATGAACGAGATAAAGGCAGAACGCGGACTTGCAGCAGTGGCTATCGTGGGCGACAATATGCGACATACACCAGGTATTGCCGGCAAGCTTTTTGGTACATTAGGACGTAATGGCATCAGCGTAATTGCATGCGCTCAAGGTGGCAACGAGACAAATATTTCGTTTGTAGTAGAAGGAAATCAACTGAGGAAGTCACTCAACGTGATTCACGACTCATTCTTCCTCAGCGAGTACCAAGAGCTTAACCTGTTTATCACTGGTGTGGGCACCGTGGGTGGCAGTTTGATAGAGCAAATACATCAGCAGCAGGAGAAACTGAAACGCGAGATGGGATTAAAACTGAATGTTGTGGGCATTGCCAGCGGACACAAAGCAATGTTCAACCGCGACGGATTGCAACTCGACAACTTCCGTGAGCAGTTGGCAAAGGCTGACGACAGCAACATCAAACGCCTACGCGACGAAGTCATAGGCATGAACATCTTCAACAGTGTGTTTGTCGATTGCACAGCAAGTGCCGAAGTGTCATCTTTATATAAGAGGTTTCTTTCGCACAATATCAATGTGGTTGCAGCCAACAAGATTGCTGCCAGCAGCGACTACGAGAACTACAGTGAACTGAAAGCAATCGCCCAGAAGCGTGGCGTGAAGTTCCTTTTCGAGACTAATGTGGGAGCAGGCCTTCCTATCATTCGCACCATCAACGACCTCCGCAACAGCGGCGATAAGATTCTTAGGATAGAAGCCGTGTTGAGCGGTACGCTTAACTTCATATTCAACAAGATATCTGCCGAAGTTCCATTCAGCGAGACGGTTCGCATGGCAAAGGCCGAAGGCTACAGCGAGCCTGACCCACGCATCGACCTATGCGGTAAGGACGTAATGAGGAAACTGGTTATCTTAACACGCGAATCTGGGTATAAGATAAACCAAGAGGATGTAGAGGCACATCTGTTTATACCACAAAGTTTCTTCGACGGAACAATAGATGCCTTTTGGAAGAACCTACCTACCCTCGACGCCGACTTTGAAAAGCGTCGTCAGGCATTGGAGCAGCAAGAGAAGCGTTGGCGATTCGTGGCAAAATATGAGGACGGCAAGGCGTGCGTCTCATTGCAGGAGGTAGATAAGAGTCATCCGTTCTACCACCTTGAAGGCTCGAACAACATAGTGCTGCTAACCACCGACCGCTACAAGCAACACCCTATGCTGATACAAGGCTATGGTGCAGGGGCAAGCGTGACGGCTGCAGGTGTCTTTGCTGATATTATGTCGTTAGCTAAATAACCAAATGAACATGAAACATCTGATAATACTTGGCGATGGAATGGCCGACTGGCACGTGGATGCTTTAGGCGGGCAGACGCTGTTGCAATACGCTGACACACCTCACTTCGACTGGCTTGCACGCAATGGACGTTGCGGCATGCTGAAAACCGTACCCGATGGATTCCATCCTGGGAGCGAAGTGGCAAACAGCAGTATTCTTGGATACGACCAACGGCTTGTCTATGAAGGACGAGGTCCGTTGGAGGCTGCCAGCATTGGTGTTGAACTGGAGGATGGCGACTTGGCTTTGCGCTGCAATCTGGTGTGCATTGAAGGCGAGAATCTGAAGAATCATTCTTGTGGCAGATTAGAAACCGAGGAAGGTGATGTGCTGATAAGATTCCTGCAAGAGAAGCTTGGTTCTGACAGCGTACATTTCTATACTGGAGTTCAATATCGCCATCTGTTAGTGATTAAGAACGGTAACAAAAAGGTAAACTGCACACCGCCGCATGATGTGCCAGGGCAACCATTCCGACAGTATTTGCCTACTCCTGCTTGCGATGAAGCGAAAGAAACGTGCGACTTGTTGCTACGACTGATGGAGCAGAGCCGAGAGTTGCTGAAAGACCATCCGCTGAACAAGCAAAGGATAGCACAAGGGCAAGACCCAGCCAACAGCATCTGGCCGTGGGGCGGAGGCTACCGACCTGCCATGATACCACTGACCACAACCTATCCGCAGATACGCAATGGAGCAGTAATCACGGCTGTAGATTTAATCAGAGGCATAGGCCACTACGCAGGGCTGCGTGTGATTCAGGTCGAAGGTGCAACAGGACTGTATGACACGAACTATGAAGGCAAGGCGCAGGCGGCTATTGATGCTTTGAAGACCGACGACTTCGTGTATGTCCACGTCGAGGCAAGCGATGAAGCTGGACATGAAGGCGACGTAAAACTAAAGTTGCAAACCATCGAAGACCTCGACCATAGATTGCTCGCTCCTATATTAAATGAAGTCAGCACGTGGGACGAGCCTATAG
>JAUNQM010000004.1:0-18737 GCA_030536165.1 Prevotellaceae bacterium
AAGTAGGACAAATTCTTGATTTATGCTCATACGCGCGTGCGCACGCGTATATTAAATAAGGTGTGAGTATGTACTCTGAAGCTCGCAGAATTGTGTAAATATTGTTAAAAAACCTTTGTAGATGAATAAGTTTTATTAACTTTGCCAAAATATTGCATATTAACGACTAAATCTACAATAAAATGAACAAAACAAATGTAAAACCAGCTGAAGGAAAGCTTGGCATTATGGTAGTTGGCTTAGGAGCCGTCACATCGACGTTTATGACTGGTGTGCTTATGGCTCGTAAGGGCTTGGCAAAGCCTATTGGCTCAATGACGCAGTACGATAAGATTCGCGTGGGTAAAGGTGAGAATAAGCAGTATCTGCATTATAACGAGATAGTTCCAATCGCTGGCCTTAATGATATTGTGTTCGGTGCGTGGGACGTTTATCCTGCTGACGCTTACCGTTCGGCAATGTATGCAGAGGTGTTGAAACCAAAAGATATCGAGCCTGTACGCGATGAATTGGAGAAGATTGTACCGATGAAGGCAGCCTTCGACAAGAACTTCGCAAAGCGACTTGATGGCGACAACGTGATGGTAGGCAAGACTCGTTGGGAGATGGTTGAGGCACTGCGCAAGGACATTCGCGACTTCAAGGAGAAGAATGGTTGCGCACGCGTCGTGGTGGCATGGGCAGCATCGACAGAGATTTACGTTCCTGTCTATGAACCTGTTCACGGAACACTTGCCGACCTTGAAAAGGCAATGAAGGACAACGATACGGAGCACGTGGCACCATCTATGTGCTATGCCTATGCAGCATTGATGGAAGGCGCACCGTTTATCATTGGCGCACCTAACACCACAGTCGATATTCCTGCAATGTGGGAACTGGCTGAAAAGACGAAGATGCCAATCTGTGGTAAGGACTTCAAGACAGGACAGACACTCGTTAAGTCGGGCTTTGCACCAATCCTCAGCACTCGGTGCTTAGGTCTTGACGGGTGGTTCTCAACCAATATTCTCGGAAACCGCGATGGTTTGGTGCTCGACGTGCCTGAGAACTTCCGCACAAAGGAAGTCAGCAAACTCTCTACGCTCGAAACAATTCTGCGTGAAGAAGACCAGCCAGACCTCTACACCGACTACTACCATAAGGTGAGAATCAACTACTACCCACCACGCAACGACAACAAGGAAAGCTGGGATAACATCGATATCTTTGGATGGATGAACTATCCAATGCAGATAAAAATCAATTTCCTCTGCCGCGACTCAATACTCGCAGCACCGGTATTACTCGACCTCTGCTTGCTCTCCGACCTTGCTGCACGCGCTGGTAAGTATGGCATACAGCGATTCCTCAGTTTCTTCCTTAAGAGTCCCATGCATGATTACACGCAAGGCGAAGAAGCCGTTAACCACCTCTACCGCCAGCACACTATGCTTAAGAATGCATTGCGCGAAATGGGTGGCTACGAGCCAGACGAAGAGATAGATTAAATTTGTTACAATATTCTCTATAGCGTCTATAGCTTCTATAGTATCTATAGGCAACACATTTTAATATTTGAATAAACGATTATTCCTCCTCACTATAGCCCTCTGGGCGTTGACTTTGACAGTCGGCGCCCAGTTGTCGGGTATTGTCATCGACCGATACAGCGGCGATAGCATACCCAATGCCAGCCTTTCATATAAAGGGCATAAAGTCTCTGCCGTTGCCGACAATGGCGGAAAATACACCATTAGCCGCCAAGACGGATGGAAACTTACCATCAGCGCAATAGGCTACAAGAGCGAGACGGTGACCATATCCAATAAGGTGGGCGACTATCTTGTTGTCACGCTTCGTCCTGACTCAAGAATGCTCAAGGAGGTATATGTTAATTCAAAGAAAAAGTCAAAGTACAAGCGCAAGAACAACCCTGCCGTTGAACTGATGCGCAAGGTTATACAAAAGAAAAAGTTTACTGACCTCAAGGTAAACGACTACTACCAGTACGACAAATACCAGAAACTCACTCTCGCCCTCAACGAGATAACCCCTGAGAAACTTGAAACACAGAAGATGTTCAAGAAGCAATGGGTTGTTGACCAGGTCGAGGTGTGCCCGTACAACAATAAACTCATACTTCCTGTTACGGTCGAGGAAAACCTCAGGCAGGAAATATACCGAAAAGACCCAAAGAGCGAGAAATCAATTTTGAGGGGAGAAAAAATCGTCGGAGTGAACAAACTCTTTCAGACAGGCGACATTCTCAACGTAGCCATGAACGACATTTTTACCAATGTCAACATCTACCAAAACGAGATACGCCTGCTCCAGCACCCATTCACCAGCCCAATAAGCGACAAGGCGATAATCTTCTATCGCTACTACATAGCCGATACCACTTACGTTGGTAACGACCGTTGCATACAAGTTGATTTCACGCCAAACAATCAGCAAGACTTCGGTTTCCGAGGTACTATTTACATACTCGACGATACAACTTACCAAGTCAAGCGTTGCGAACTCACAATACCAAAGACCAGCGAAGTCAACTTCGTAGAGGACATGCGTTGCATACAGGAATTCTCGCGGGCAGAAAACGGCAGTTGGGTACTCACGACCGACGATATGTTTGTTGAATTGACTGTGCTCGACTTTGTGCAGAAGTTTATCGTAATCCGCAACACACGCAACACAGGTCACTCTTTTGCAGCCTTGCCTGACGAACTCTTTAACGGTCAGAGCAAGGAAATACGTGACCCGCAAGCAAACAATCGCGATGAGGCATTTTGGAATGAACACCGACAAGTGCAACTCACTAAAAGCGAAAGCTCTCTCGGTGATTTCGTCAAGCATCTGAAGCAGACAAAAGGCTTTGGCTATGTACTCTTTGGACTCAAACTCCTCTTTGAAAACTACGTTGAGACAGGCAACGAGACCCACCCAAGCAAGATTGATATCGGTCCTGTCAACACCACAATATCACAGAACTTCTACGACGGACTTCGTTTCCGTGCAAGCGCACAGACAACCGCCAACCTCAACCCGCACCTCTTCTTCAAGGGATATTACGCCCACGGCTGCAATACAGGCAATAACTACTATAACGCCGAAGTTACATATTCTTTTAATAAGAAAGAATACCTCCCTCGCGAGTTCCCTCGTCGTACACTCGCTTTCACAGCATCCCATGATGTGGCAATGCCTTCAGATAAGTTCATCCAGACAGACAAAGACAACGTCTTCGTCTCGCTCAAGATGCACAAAATCGACAAGATGTTCCTTTACACCAAGCAAGACCTCGACTTCATTTACGAATACGACTGGGGCTTGCGACTTTTCTCCAATATCAAAGCGGAGAAGATGGAACCTGTAGGCGACCTCATGAAGTTTGAGACACTTGGCGGCGAACTCATCAATAACGTTCGCTCAACAGAGCTCACTCTCGGCTTCCGCTATGCACCAGGGGAAACCTACATGAACTCAAAGCAACGTCGCAGAGCCATAACTTACAATGCACCAGTCTTTCGACTTCAGCACACCTTCGGCATCAACAGTTTCCTCGGAGGCAACTACAACTATAACCTCACCGAGGCAGAAATATACAAGCGCATTTGGATGCCGCATAGCTGGGGAAAGATAGACCTTCGCCTGCTTGGTGGTGTACAATGGAATAAAGTTCCGTTCACATATCTCATCATGCCGGTAGCCAATCTGTCGTACATCATCCAGCGTGAGACCTTCGACATGATTAACAACATGGAGTTCCTCAACGACCGCTATGCTTCGCTTGATCTCACATGGGACTTCAACGGCAAAATCTTCAACCGCATACCTTTGTTCAAGAAACTCAAGTGGCGCGAAATAGTAAAGTTCCGTTCACTTTGGGGCACGCTCTCCGACAAGAACAATCCGCAATACTACCTCGACACGAATAAAGCCGATAATACCGTGCTAAAGTTCCCAGAAGGCTGCTACAAGATGGATGGCAAACGCCCGTACTGCGAAATGTCGTTTGGTGTCTATAACATCTTCAAACTCCTGCAGGTAGAGTACATCCATCGTTTCAATTATAACGAACTTCCTACCGCTACGCAACACTGCGTTAAGTTCATAGTCAAACCTCAGTTCTAAGCATTTAAGAATAATATAACCACAATACAATGAATCTCCGCGAATACTTCAAACAAGACAAGTTTTCATCTCACAATGGCGTAGAACTCATCGATATCGCCGAAGGTTATTCCAAGGCACGTATGTACGTTACTGAAGGTCATGGCAACGCATTAGGATTCTGCCAGGGAGGAGCAATATTCACCCTTGCCGACCTTGCCTTTGCCGTTGCAGCCAACTCGCGTGGCATAGTCACAGTCTCTGCCAACTCGAATATCTCCTTTATCCGCTCGGTAAAAGTCGGACAATACATCTATGCCGAGGCGCATGAGATAGTCAATCATTATAAGCTACCATTCATTGAGGTTCGCATCAGCGACGAAGAAGGTACGCTCTTAGCCATTATGACCTCTACCGGCTACCGAAAGACAAATGTAACAATAGAGTAAAAAGCTTCAAAAATAACTTTTATGATTCGCATCCTCGACATCATCTTTTCATCAATAGGACTCATACTCCTTTCTCCTCTGTTCCTCATACTCTACATCGTCATCCGACTTGAGAGTCCTGGCGGAGGATTCTATAGCCAGACGCGTATAGGCCTTCATGGCAAACCATTCCAACTATACAAATTCCGCTCTATGCGCACAGGTGCCGACCGAGGGAGTCTCATTACTATAGGTGCCGACAGTCGCATCACTAAGAGTGGAAAGTTCATCCGTCGCTACAAACTCGACGAACTCCCACAACTCTACAACGTCCTCCGTGGCGATATGAGTCTTGTAGGCCCACGCCCAGAGGTCGAGAAATACGTTCGCCTCTACACTCCAGAGCAGCGTCATGTCCTCGATGTGCGTCCAGGCATTACCGACTACGCATCAATAAAGTATGCTGACGAGAATACAATCCTTGCGCAGTCTTCCGACCCAGAGAAAACTTACATAGAGACTATCATGCCTGACAAGATAAGTCTCAACATGCGTTATATAAACCATCACACCCCGTCAGAATACTTCCGCGTCATCTTCTTGACCATTCTACACATTTTTTAAGCTTAATGGATTAAGCGGCTGCTTTCGCTTCCCTTTATCGGGTTGTGTTTTTTTCCAATATGGAGGGAACTTGTGGTCACTATCTCCCCCTACGGTGGAGATAGAACGGTGCTGTAGTAGCCTCAGGGCTGGTGTTATGATGTGTTGTGACACCTGTTTTTTATTCTGGGACTCCACACTTAGGTGTAAAAGGCATTTACAATGCATATAATAGTGAGACCACTATCTTTTATACTTTTCTTATACTGAACTCGTGTATAAAATAAAAATCAAAAAACTTTGTTTTTTATTTTGTATTGTCTTCGATTTGCACTAACTTTGCAAAGCAAAACACTAAACAGACTTATGCACGACTTTATACATCTTCACGTACATACTCATTACTCGATTCTTGACGGTGCCGCAAGTGTTCCGCAGCTGGTTGACAAGGCTGTAGGCAATGGTATGCGAGGCATGGCTATCACGGATCATGGCAATATGTTTGGCGTGAAGGAGCTGTTCAACTACTGCAAGAAGTTGAACAAGGGTCGTAAGGAGGAAGGTTTGCCGCCTTTCGTGCCTATCTTTGGTTGTGAGGTGTATGTGGCAAACACTACGAAGGAGAGCCAGCAACGTGAACTGGGCGACAACCGCCGCTACCATCTTATACTGCTTGCCAAGAACGCTACGGGCTATCATAATCTGATTAAGATAGTGTCGAATGCTTGGGTTGATGGCTTCTACGGCAAGCCAAGAACCGACCACAATGATATAGAGAAGTATCACGAGGGCATAATATGTTCGTCGGCATGTCTTGCAGGTGAGATTCCGCAGCGTATTCTTGAGGGTAATGTCGAGGAAGCCGAAAGGCTGATAGAGTGGTATAAAGGCATATTCGGTGAGGACTACTACCTCGAACTGATGCGCCATGAGGTGACGAATCCTGAGGTGAGGGCTAATCGTGAGACTTATCCTGAACAGAAACGTGTAAATGACGTATTGCTCGAGCTGGCGAAGAAGCATAATGTGAAGGTTATCTGCACCAACGACAGCCACTTCGTAAACGAGGAGAATGGTGAAAGCCACGACCGACTTATATGCCTCAATACGGGCAGGAAGGTGAACGATGCTGACCGTATGCTATACACGAAGCAGGAATGGTTTAAGACTCGTGAAGAGATGAACGCCCTGTTTGCTGATGTTCCCGAAAGTCTCGAAAATACGATTGAGATACTTGAGAAGTGTGAGACATACGACATAGACCATGCTCCAATCATGCCTAACTACGAGATACCTGCAGAGTTTGGCACGGAGGAAGAATATCGGCAGAGGATTACCGAGAAGGAACTCTATGATGAGTTTACACGCGATGAGAATGGCAACGAGATAATGTCAGCCGAGGAAGCCGAGAAGAAAATAAAAAAACTTGGCGGCTATGATAAACTCTACCGAATAAAGTTTGAGGCGGATTATCTGCGGCATCTTTCGCTCGAAGGTGCGAAGATGAAATATGGCGACCCTGTGCCTGAGAATGTATTGGAGCAGATAAAGTTTGAATTGCACGTGATGAAGACCATGGGTTTCCCTGGCTACTTCCTCATTGTGCAGGATTACATAAACACGGCACGAAAGAAACTCGATGTATGGGTAGGTCCAGGACGTGGTAGTGCTGCCGGTAGCGTGGTGGCATATTGCTTGGACATCACTCGCATCGACCCATTGAAATACAATCTTCTGTTCGAGCGTTTCCTTAACCCTGACCGTATCTCACTGCCCGATATCGATGTCGATTTCGATGATGACGGACGTGGAAAGGTGCTGGAATATGTGACTCAGAAGTACGGCGAAGAACGTGTGGCGCATATTATCACATACGGCACAATGGCTACGAAGAATGCCATAAAAGACGTGGCACGCGTGCAGGATGTTCCGTTGGATATAGTCAACCGCCTATGCAAGGCTATTCCAGATCATTTGCCTGAGGTGAATGGCAAAGAGGCAAAGATGAACATACCTAATGTGGTGAAGTATGTGCCAGAGATAAAGGCTGCGGCAGAGTCGTCAATGCCAATGCTGCGCGACACGATGAAGTATGCGCAGATGCTTGAGAATAATGTGCGCGGCACAGGTGTACACGCGTGCGGCGTTATAATATGTGGTGACGACATTACGAACTGGGTTCCTGTGTCGATGGCAGAAGATAAGGCATCGAAGGAGCGCGTGCGTTGTACGCAGTATGACGGACACGTTATCGAGGACACAGGACTGATAAAGATGGACTTCCTCGGATTGAAGACTCTCTCGATACAGAAGGAAGCGGTGGAGAATATCAAGGAAAGTCTCGACATAGACCTCGATATTGACCACATCGACATAGACGACGAACTGACATACAAACTCTACTGCGATGGTAACACCGTGGGCACGTTCCAGTTTGAGTCGCCTGGAATGAGGAAATACTTGCGTGAACTTCAGCCGAGCAAATTCGAGGACCTGATAGCCATGAACGCCCTCTATCGACCAGGCCCAATGGACTACATACCGCAGTTCATCAAGCGTAAGCATGGCATAGAACCTATTGAGTACGATATTCCAATCATGGAAAAGTACTTGAAAGATACTTACGGAATTACCGTCTATCAAGAGCAAGTCATGCTTCTTTCGCGTCTGCTTGCAAACTTCACTCGTGGTCAGAGCGACACCTTGCGCAAGGCGATGGGTAAGAAGATGAAGAGCAAGATGGACGAACTGAAGACTAAGTTCCTTGCTGGCGGTAAGGAGAATGGCCACGAAGAGAAAACCTTGCTGAAGATATGGGCCGACTGGGAGAAGTTTGCATCGTATGCATTCAATAAGAGTCACGCCGCATGCTATTCGTGGGTGTCTTACCAGACAGCATATCTCAAGGCGCATTATCCTTCGCAGTATATGGCAGCCGTCATGAGTCGTTCGCTTGCCGACATCGCCGAGGTAAGCAAACTCATGGATGAATGTAAGGCAAACGGTATAGATACGCTTGGACCTGATGTAAACGAAAGTCGTCTGAACTTCAGCGTGAACAAGCACAACCAGATTCGTTTCGGTCTTGCAGCAATCAAGGGTATGGGTGCATCTGCTGCCGAGAGTGTGATAACCGAGAGGGAAAAGAACGGACAATACAAGTCGGTGTTTGACTTCGTGGAACGCGTAAACCTCAGTGCATGCAACCGCAGGTGTGTTGAAGCACTCATCTACAGTGGTGCGTTAGATAGTTTCGGCATTCGTCGCGAGCAGTATTTTGAGATTAGCGATAAGAGGAAAAACGAAACTCTCCTCGATGCGCTGATGCTATACGGCAACCGCTATCAGGTGGCAAAGAACGAGGAACAAAACTCACTGTTCGGTGGGTTCGATGCAATAGAGATAGCAACCCCTGTGGTGCCTGATGCTCCTGAATGGAATGCAATAGAACGACTGAATAAGGAAAAGGAACTTATAGGCATCTATCTCTCTGCCCATCCGCTCGATGAGTTCTCGATAGTGCTTGAGAAGAAATGCAACATAGCATGTAAGGACCTCGATAATGTAGAAGTCTTGGATAAATTGAATACTGTGACATTCGGTGGTATCGTCACAGCATCGGAAGAAAGAATGACAAAGGCAGGTAAGCCTTACGGGAGAATCTCAATGGAGGACTACAATGGTGTGGGTTCTTTTGCTTTGTTTGATGCCAACTGGACAAACTTCAGTAATATGTTCCATGTAGGATATCCTATATATGTAGTCGGCAAATATGCTAAGACACGGCAATACAGCGAAAGGAAATCGCTGGTTATTGATAGCGTCTGCATGCTTTCCGATGCCCAGGCAAAACAGGTTGAGAAGTTTACCATTAGGTTGAACAGCGACAAAATCGACGAAACCTTTGTCGAAGACCTGAACGTGCTGGTTGACGAAAACAAGGGCACAGTGCCATTGTGGTTTGATATATACGAGCCTATACACAACCAGACAATCGCAACGAGAAGTACCGACAAGTACGTGACTCTTAATAGAAAGCTCACCCAATTCCTCAATGGAAAGGAGGAAGATGGCATTGATTACTATTTGAGTTAGAAGATAAGAATTGAAGGTTTGGGTAAATAGATTTTCTAAAGAGAATACAAAACAACATTCGCTAAAAATACAGATAAATTCATTAAATAATAGAAATAAAAATCATGGAAGTAACGATTACAACTGAAAATTTTGAGGAGTACAAGAACGGTTCGACTCCTTTAGTGTTAGACTTTTGGGCAACTTGGTGTGGCCCTTGCCGTGCAATCAGCCCTATTTTGACCGAACTGGCTCAGCAGTTTGAAGGAAAGGTTATCCTGGGCAAATGTGATGTTGAGGATAATGACGACCTTGCAGCTGAGTTTGGCATTAGAAACATCCCTACAGTTCTGTTCTTCAAGAATGGGGAAATGGTTGACAAGTATGTTGGTGCTGCTCCAAAACAGGTGTTCGAGGAGAAGTTTAACAATCTCGTAGGTTAATCATGGAACAGGCTAAATGCTTGATTATAGGCAGTGGACCTGCTGGCTATACAGCCGCAATCTACGCGAGCAGAGCTAATCTTAAACCGATTCTGTACTCAGGACTTCTGCCTGGCGGACAGCTCACTCAGACCACTGAGGTTGAGAATTTCCCTGGTTATCCGCAGGGAGTTGATGGCAATCAGATGATGATGGATTTGCGTGAGCAGGCCCTAAGGTTTGGTGCCGACATCCGCGATGGCTCTATCACAGCCTTTTGTATGCCCGCAGAAAAGGGTGGCGCATTCGTTGCTAAGGCAGAAGATGGTGCTGAAATAGAGGCGCAGACGGTGATAATTGCCACTGGCGCGAGCGCAAAATATCTTGGACTTGCCGACGAAGAAAAGTACCGCGGAATGGGTGTGAGTGCCTGTGCTACATGCGATGGTTTCTTCTACAGAAAGAAAACAGTGGCAGTTGTGGGCGGTGGCGACACTGCTTGCGAAGATGCCCTCTACCTCTCGCATCTTGCAAAGAAGGTCTATATGATTGTGCGCAAGCCATTTCTTCGTGCGTCTAAGGTCATGCAAGAACGTGTGTTTGAGGCTGAGAACATTGAAGTTCTCTTTGAACACAACACTGTCGGACTGTTTGGTGAAGACGGTGTAGAGGGTGCGCATCTCGTAAAGAGAAAGGGCGAGAGCGACGAAACAATGGTCGATATTGCCATCGATGGTTTCTTCCTCGCCATTGGTCATCACCCTAACTCAGAACTGTTCAAGGATTACGTTGGCACAGATGAGAACGGCTTTATCCGCACTGTGGCAGGCCGTCCGCACGTAATCGACGCCGCAGGAAACGCAATCCCAGGACTCTTTGCAGCAGGCGACGTGGCTGACCCTATCTATCGTCAGGCAATCGTAGCGGCTGCATCGGGGTGCAAGGCTGCAATGGAAGTGGAGAGATTTCTTGCAGGAAGCTAACCGACTTTTCGGCAATATTGACACTGTCTGTCACTAATAAAAAACCGACATTTCGTTATGCTTTTCGCAAGTCAACGCATATACTCGATAAAAAGTTGATACAACTTTTGACCGAAAGTTGATACAACTTTTTGCGGAGTTAAACGGACAACTCGCAAAAAGCATATTGGCGAGTTGCACGATGATATGCGATAAAGTGCCTCAGGCTACCTTTCATCCGCAGGTCGTAAACATGATTTCCGCCTGTGGTGGGAGTGGAAGAAGATTTGAACTCTGAGATATACAAAAACAGCGAATTAGGAATGAAGAAACTTGCTGCTATTATCATCCTCCTCGTCGTATCAATGACAGCGATGGGGCAGAGAAATGAAATCTACAATGAGCGTATCAAGTCGATACAGGTCATTGTTAATGGTGAGTGGACCGAGAATCCGCCCATTATGCACCTTCGTTCCCGCGACGAGCTGTATATTGGTTTCGACGACCTGACCCATACATACCACAGATACATCTATAGGATAGAGCATTGCGAGGCCGACTGGACGGTTTCTGACCAGATATTTGAGAGTGATTTCCTCAACGGATTTAACGGAAACCCGATAGAAGACGATGCCGAAGAAAGCATCAATACGACCGTGCTCTACAACCACTATTCCATTTCGCTGCCAAACGAAAACTGCTCGTTGAAGTTGAGTGGCAACTATAAACTCACTGTCTATGACGAGGGCAACGACAACGAAAAGATGTTCACCGTGTGTTTCATGGTGGCGGAGCAGGGTATGAGTTCATCGCTCGGAGTGACGGCTAATACCGACCTGACCGTGCGCAAACAGCATCAACAGGTGGAGATGAATGTGTCGTTTGGCAACTTTATTGTCACCGACTATGAGCGCCAATTATATACTGTGGTGCTGCAGAATGCGCGTTGGGACAATGCCGTGGTCAATCCGAAACCTTCGTTTATACGTCGCGACGGCCTTCAGTGGACGCATAATCGCAACCTTATTTTCGATGCTGGCAACGAATATATGAAGTTTGAAATGTTTGATGCACATAGACTTTCTCTCAACATTGACCATCGTCGCGTCATTGAAGACTACTACCACACATTCCTTATGCCTAACGAAGAACGCCGCAACTACCTATACGACGAGGATGCTGACGGTGCTTTTGTGATTAGAAACAGCGACTACTACGACATCAACCGCACCTGCGACTATGAGTTTGTGCATTATCAGATACATTCGCCGCGCGTTATGGGCGACGTCTATCTCAATGGCGTGTGGACAAACGACCAGTTTACCGATGAATACAAGATGACGTTCAATCCCCAGCTTGATGCCTACGAGGCTGTAGTTTTGCAGAAACAAGGCTACTACAACTATCAGGCATTGGTGCTCGATAAGAATGGAAATGCGCATCCGCTGCCAGCACAAGGCAACTTCTATGAGACCGAGAACAGCTATCAGGCACTCATATATTATAAAGGTAATGCTGACCGAACTTGGCGATTAGTAAGCTACTGCAATGTGAAATATAAGCAATAGCCCTCCCTAGAATATCTAGAAAACCTAGAATAGCTAGGCCATAAAGATGAAATTAAGTAACTCTAACATAATATAAAAGATATGAACATTAATCAACTAAAACTTCAGGCAGAGAAAGACCGTAGGAGACTTATAGAGATCATCTACAGTGCCAATGCCGGACATACAGGCGGCGACTTGTCTTGCCTTAATGTGATGACGGCATTGTATTTTGACATCATGAACATCGACCCAAAAGACCCAAAGATGGCATCGCGCGACCGTTTCGTGCTTTCAAAAGGTCATTGTGTCGAGGCTCTGTACGTGACACTTGAGGCTCGAGGCTTCATCGAGAAAGAACTTGTTGACACATTAGGCCAATACCTTTCACCGCTTGCTGGACATCCGACTATCGAAGTGCCAGGCATCGAAGTGAACTCAGGTGCTCTCGGTCATGGACTTCCAATAGGCATCGGTATGGCTATGGCAGCAAAGATGGATGGCAAGGCTTATAAGACATTCGTGCTTATGGGCGACGGCGAACAAGGCGAAGGCAGCATCTATGAAGCTGCTATGGCAGGCTCGCATTACAAACTCGACAACCTTGTGGCAATCATCGACCGCAATATGCTACAGATATCTGGCTGCACGGAAGACGTTATGTCGCTCGAAGATATGAACGCACGTTGGACAGCTTTCGGATGGGATGTAATCGAAATCAACGGCGACGAGATGGAAGATATCATTGCAAAGTTCAATGCCATCGACTACACCAATGGCAAGCCGCACCTTATCATCTCGCACACAACGAAAGGCAAGGGCGTAAGCTACATGGAGAACGTGGCAAAGTGGCATCATGGCGTGCCAACAGAGGAACAGTATATTCAGGCACTAAACGAAATTGATGAAAGGATAAAGAATTATGAGTAATATTGCATGCAGAAAAGCCTTTACTGACACATTGCTTCAGTTGGCAAAGGAAGATAAAGATATAATCGCAGTAACGACAGACGCACGTGGTTCGGTGACACTCAATGACTTCGCAAACGAACTGCCTGAGCAACTTGTGGAATGTGGCATAGCAGAGCAGGATGCAGTAGGCATCTCGGCAGGTCTTGCACATAGCGGAAAGAAAGTGTTCTGCTGCGGACCGGCATGTTTCTATGTGGCTCGCTCGTTGGAACAGGTAAAGGTCGATATGGCTTACAGTAAGAATCCTGTAACGATACTTGGCGTGTCAGGTGGCGTGGCTTATGGTGCGCTTGGCGCAACTCACCACAGTCTGCACGATATAGCAGTGCTGCGATGCTTCCCTGGCATGAACATATTCCTGCCATGCGATGCACGTCAGACGCAGAAACTCGTGAAGAAACTTGTAGATTTCAATGAACCTGCATACGTGCGCGTTGGTCGTGCCGGTGTGCCTGAGGTTTATGAGAATGATGATTTTGAATTTGAGTTTGGCAAGGCTATTCAACTTCTCGATGGCAACGACATTACTATTATTGCTGCAGGTGAAACGGTATATCATGCATTCGAAGCCGGCAAGCAGTTGGCAGAGAAGGGCATCAAGGCAAGAGTTCTCGACTGCTCAAGCATAAAGCCTTTCGATGCGGAAGCAGTAAAGAGGGCTGCACGCGAGACAGGACGCATTGTCACTGTCGAGGAACATTCACAGTTTGGTGGACTTGGCGGTATCGTTACCGAGACATTAGCCGAGAATCCTGTGCCAGTGAAGATACTTGGCATACCAGACGAGAATGTTGTTCATGGTTCAAACAAAGAAATCTTCCATCACTATGGTCTTGATGCAGAAGGCATCGTTGCTACAGTAATGAAATTCATGTCTAATCTCGTCGAATAATCGAACAAGATAATGAAGGTAATAGCTATTGACCAAAGCACGTCTGCAACCAAGGCGTTGCTGTTCGACGAGCAGGGCAAACTCCTCCGCAATGCAAGCAAGGAGCATCAGCAGTTCTATCCGAAGAGTGGTTGGGTAGAACATGATGCTGAGGAAATCTATGCCAATACGGTTAGCGTGATAAAGGAACTCGTAGGCAAGGATACTGACGAAGACTATTCCCTTGCAATCACCAATCAGCGTGAGACGGTGGTGGTATGGGACAAACGCAACGGACTTCCTGTCACTAATGCTGTCGTATGGCAGTGCATGCGTGGTGCTGAGATATGTGAAAACCTCAGGGCAAACGGCTACTCCATGATGGTGCAGGAAAAGAGCGGTTTGCTTATCGACCCTTATTTCGCAGGCAGTGGTGCTAAGTGGATTCTTGACAATGTGCCTAATGCACGCGAAGATTCGGAGGCAGGTCATCTGCTTATGGGCACAATCGATTCGTGGCTGATATGGAAACTCACGAATGGAGCTGTGCATGCTACCGACTATACGAATGCGTCACGCACGATGCTGTTCAACATCCACACTCTTGACTGGGATGACGACTTGCTCCGTATGCTCACCATTCCTCGCACGATGATGGCAAAGCCTTTGCCTTGTGATGCGGTCTTTGGCGAGACTACAATAGAAGGACTGTTCGCTACTCCTATAAAGATTGCAGGTGTTTTGGGCGACAGTCATGGTGCGTTAGCAGGTCAGATGTGCTTTACTGAAGGTTTAGGAAAGGCTACATACGGCACAGGTTCGTCTGTCATGGTTAATATAGGCGAGAAGTTCTCTGCCGCGCCTTCAGGACTTGTGACGAGCGTTGGTTTCGCAGCACTGGGAAAGGTGTTCTATGCTTTTGAAGGGAATATTCATTGCACGGGTGCTACTATCAAATGGGTGAAAGACCAACTCGGCATGATTAGTGATTCGGCTGAATGTGAACGCGTGGCAACATCGGTCGAGGACAACGGTGGCGTCTATATGATTCCAGCCTTTGCTGGTCTTGGTGCTCCGTGGTGGAAGCCAGACGCAAAGGGCGCAATCGTCGGACTCACACTTTCTTCAACAAAGAGCCACATCATACGTGCTGCCGTTGAAAGCATTGCTTTCCAGGTAACAGACCTAATAAAGACGATGACAGAGACCGCAGGCGTATTGCTGAAAGAGATACGAGTAGATGGCGGTCCAACGAAAAACATGTTCCTCATGCAACTGCAAGCCGACTTGCTTCAGGTGCCTGTGGTTCGCAGTGAAGTGGAAGATGCGTCAGCCTTTGGTGCTTTCGTAATGAATGGCTTCGCACGCAAGCAGTGGACTTCATTCGAAGAAGCCGCTGCAATATGGAAGGGTGAAGAAGGCATTTCTCCGAAGAAAGAGAACTTTGAAGCAACCGTAAACAACTACTTCGGCTGGACTAAAGCCGTTGGACAACTTATTAAATAGGAATATCTATAACAACTATAATTACTATAGCAACTATATAAAAACTCAAAACTATGGAACAACTAAAGAAAAAACTTTGCTTTGGCGTTATCATTGCGACCAGAGCATATTTCAATTCAGAACTTGCACGCGACGTGCGCAAACAACTGCTCGCAACTCTTGAAAAGGAAGGCTACGACTATGTTATTCTTCCTGAAGACGCAACTCCTACAGGAAGTAGCAGCATCGAGACACGTGAAGACGGACTTAAGTGTGCAGAACTCTTCCGCAAGCACCGCGATGAAATCGATGGTATCATTGTTTCACTGCCTAACTTTGGCTTTGAAATAGGAATCATCAATGCAATATCTGTAGCTGAACTCAACGTGCCTATTCTTGTTCAGGCATGCGACGACGAAAACGATAAGGTCGATCTCGACTCACGCCGTGATGCTTTCTGTGGTAAGATTAGTGTGTGCAACAACCTCTATCAGTACGGCATACCTTTCACAGACACAACGCTTCACACATATTCTATTTATTCACCAATGCTGACCGAAGACCTGCATAAGTTTGCAGGTGTTTGCCGTGTTGTAAACGGACTTCGCCATGCACGCATTGGTCAGATTGGTACTCGTCCACTTGGATTCAACACTTGCCGTGCAAGCGAGAAACTGCTTCAGGCTTCGGGCATAACTGTTGTTCCTGCCGACCTCAGCGAAATCTTGTTCGCTGCACAGGCTATTGCCGACGATGATAAGGACCTCAAGGGCAAGATCGATGCTATAAAGGCATACGCAAAAGTTCCTGAAAACTACGAGGAGAAGACACCATTGCTCGCAAAGTTCGCCCTTGCCGTAGAGCGTTGGCAGCAGGCTAACCAGTGCGACGCCCTCGCTATCCAGTGCTGGGATTCGCTTGAGCAGAACTATGGTTGTGCTGCTTGCGTTTGCATGTCGATGCTTGGCGACAAACTGATTCCTTGTGCTTGCGAGACCGATATTGCCGGTGCTGTGTCGATGTTGGCACTTACACTTGCATCAAAGGAGGCGTCTGCAATTATGGACTGGAACAACAACTTTGCCGAGGATCGCAACAAGTGCGTATGCACTCACTGCGGAAACTTCCCAAGCCAGTTCGTAGGCAACAAAGACCTGAAACTTGCACCGCTTGGAGTTCTCGGTCGTACGTTGGGTAAGGTACGCACATTCGGAGCTGTGAACGCAAAGGTTTCTGAAGGTGATTTCACATATTTCCGCATCTCTACCGACGATACACTTGGCTGCATCAAGGCATACGTAGGTGAAGGCAAGGTGACCAACGACCCTTACGGAATGGATGGCTGCATCGCAGTTACCGAGGTTGAGAACCTCCAGACGCTGATGAAATACATCTGCAAGAATGGTTTCGAGCATCACGTAGCCGCATGCCGTGGCAAGGTTGCAGAGATACTTGCAGAGGCAATCGACAGCTACCTCGGCTGGGATCTTTACTATCACGAATAATACTTATCCATAAAATTAGCCCTCCACACCTGAGGTGTTTCTGCTGTCACACCTCAGGTGTTACCATAGTTCACACCTTAGGTGTTTCGTGCCGAACACCTAAGGTGTGAAGGGCTAAAATATGCCATAGATAGTGCTGTGACGCATTATCTATTGTTTCTATAAAAAACTATAGGAGCTATATAAAAATATCCTAAAAAGGTAGGACTTTTTTCGTCGGGCGGCTCATACGCGTACGTGCGCACATACGCGCGTTATAAATAAGGTGTATCAATATGCTTTCGTGGTGAACGACTTGACGGTGTTCGTGGCATAGCTGAGTCCGCTTATGCGTGCCACGCCTATGTAATAATAGGTGGTAGAAGGTTGTAAACCGGTGATTGTGAATGTCTTCGTGCTGACCATTGTTTCGCTTCCAACAGACTCGCCTTTTAGCAGATTTACCTCGTCTGTGGAGTAAATGACACCGAACGAAGTGCCGTCGCGCTTCAGTGCATCGGTGACATGAACGGTAACATTTGCCGAAAACGCAGTGATTTCTGTTGCATCGCTGATTTCAATGTTATAGATGTCGTCATCGCTTTTGCACGATACGGCTACAAGGATGATGCATAGCAGAATGGGTAGTATTTGTTTCATGGTTATAGTTCGCTTTTGATTTGTGGGTTTATTTGTTGCAATTCAGCAATGAATTCTTGTTTTCTTTTGGGCGAAATGACGAGGTCGTCGGTGTAGCGTGCTTGTGGTGTCATTGCCACTGCAATGCGTATCCTGTCAAGCGATGCGGCTGGAGATGAGAGGACTGTGCGCGTCTTGCTAACCGAACGCATACAACGGATGTCGTACGACTGCTTGAAACAAAGCACCCATACTTCCAGTTTATCCCCGTTGATTACATACCTTGTGGTGAAGCATGCAGCCATGCTACTGATGTAGATAAGTAGCATGATGATTAGCCCAGGAAGGTCAACATAATACTTGGTGGATATGATTATCGGCAGCCCGAATGCGACTGTAATCAAGATGATTAACCACGCATCGATCTTTGAATAATAGGTGTGTTTCATAGGTGCAATCAGTCTTCCATTACTTTCTTAACCGACTCCTCAGCCTTTGTCAGCTTATCTTTGCAGAGGGTTATAAGCTCCTTTGCCTTCTTGATGTTGGTGCTAAGGTCATCGATGTCCATTTCCTCGTTCTCAATGTGCTGGATGATTTGCTCCAGAGCTCGCATTGCTTCTTCGTATTTCATATTATTTTGTGGGTTGTTGGTTATTGGTTGTTGGTTGTGGTTTCTAGCAATTCTAGTATTTCTAGCTATTCCAGGTTATCTAGTATGTGTGTTCTATGTCACTTTCGACTTGATTTTTCCGTTCCTCAATATCGTCTCTATCTCATCGCCTGTGGTGACTTGTTCTATGTCTTTTACAATCTTTCCGTTCATGGTCGTGATGCTGTAGCCGCGTTTCAGCAGAATCTTTGGGTCGAGAGATTCGAGCCGTTGCGTCGTCAACTCCAACCTATGTCGTTGCCTCTCGAAAAGCAATGGCATTGCACGTCCGAGTCGTTGCTCTGAGTTCGTGGTACGTAGTCTTGCTTTTGTCAGCATCAGTGCCGAGGCTTCCTTCAGCCGTGCACCTTGCAAGGTCAGCGTCTGCTTCCTTTTTTCAAGAGTCGTGCGCACGGCGTTGTTGAGCTTTGAGCTGCAAGTATTGAGCCTTTGTTCTGCAGTTCGTAGGGTTATGTCGCTGGCTTTCTTTATCCTGACAGCCG
>JAUNQM010000004.1:18768-23445 GCA_030536165.1 Prevotellaceae bacterium
TTGTCTCTTCCAACCGAGATACAAGGAATTCGGCAGCTGCTGTCGGTGTCTTCACTCGTGTGTTTGAAACAAGGTCGAGCACAGTGTCGTCGCGTTCATGACCTATGCCTGTTATGATAGGCAACGGAAACTGAGCCACGTTCGCGGCAAGCGGATAAGTGTCGAAGCCTGTAAGGTCGCTTGATGCACCGCCACCTCTGATGATGACAACGCAATCGAAAGAGTCGGCGCAGTCGTATATCTTGTCAAGGGCAGCGATGATACTCCTCTCCACCATTTCGCCCTGCATAATGGCAGGAAAGAGTGTGACGGAGAAATGAAAACCGTGTGTGTTGTTGAGGAGTTGATTGCTAAAATCGCCGAATCCAGCGGCACTTTCGCTCGATATGACTGCGATGCGTTGGCAGAAAAGAGGCAACGTCAAGAACTTGTTGAGGTCAAAGACACCTTCGTCTTTCAGTTGCTGAATGATTTCCTGACGCTTCTTTGCGATGTCGCCGAGCGTGAATGTCGGGTCGATGTCGGTGACAATCCACGAGAAACCAAACGACTCGTGGAAGTTTGGATAGACTTGCATGAGCACTTGCATGCCTCGTGCAAGGTGCTGTCCAGTGGTTTTCTCAAACGAATATTTCAGCAGCCCCCACGTATCTGCCCATATTATTGCGCGTGCCTTTGCGATGAACGTGTTGCTTTTCTTGCCTTTCTCAACCAGTTCCAAATAGCAGTGCCCGCCCTTTTCGTAGCATTCCGAAAGCTCCGCCCTGACCCAATATTCCTCAGTCATAGACTCGGTTATAGAGTCTTTGACTAATCTGTTAAGTTCGTATAGGGAATATTGTTTCATAGGTTGGTCGTTTCCTGGTTTTTATAGAAGTACTATAAATTATAGAGTTATCCTTTCAGCTCTATCACTTCAAGGTCTTTGAACTGAGAACCGTCGATGGTCAGTCTGACGAGTGTGCGTTGCTGCTGCCATCCACTGAGGCCTGCAGCACCTGGGTTTATGTGGAGCAGATTGAGCTGTTTATCAAACTGCACCTTTAATATATGAGAGTGTCCGCTGATGAACAACTGCGGCGGATTGTAGTATATCTTGTGGGCAATGCTTGCGTCGTATCTGCCTGGGTAACCGCCTATGTGCTTCATCAGCACGTCAACATCTTCGCATTTCCATCGTAGTATCTCTGGGTACATCAACCTCACGTCGCCTCCGTCAATGTTGCCATGCACTGCACGGAGAAGGCATATCTCTCCCAAACGCTCGGCAACTTCCATCGAACCGATGTCGCCTGCATGCCATATCTCATCGCATTCAGCGAAGTATTTGACGTACTTCTCATCCCAGAAAGCATGAGTGTCGCTGATGATTCCGATGCGTTTCATTTCAGTTTGAGCTTCTTTTCTACGAATTCAGCGAGATATTCTGCTGTTGCTTCAAGGCCGAGGCAGCACGAATTTATGCAAATGTCGTATGATTCTTTTGCGCCCCATGTCTTGCCAGTGTAGTAGTTGTAATACTTTGCACGCTGTTTCTCTCCGTTGACAATAATGCGGCGAGCTTCGTCAGCAGAACATTCGTGGCGTTTCATCACTTGCTCAATCTTGTAGTCCATGTCGGCATAGACGAACAAATTTACCACGTTGTCCATCTTCCTTAATATATAGTCGGCACCTCGCCCAACGAATACGCATCGGTTTGCCTCAGCTTCCTTTTGTATCACTTCACTCTGGAACTGGAACAAGGAACCTTGTGAAATCTGTTCGCTGTAATAGTTGGCGTGACCGATTACAGGCACTTTGTTGAAGATGAGATTGTGAAGACGGCTGTGGAGTTCGTCGTGGTTTTCAAAGAGCTTTTCGCTGAATCCGCTTTCTTTGGCGGCAAGCGTAAGTATTTCCTTGTCGTAGAAGTTGCAGCCGAAACGCTCTGCAAGGAGTCGTGCGATGACACGTCCGCCGCTGCCCAACTCTCTGCCCACGGTGATTGAGAAGTTCTTATTCATGATGTGTAAACTTTTTGCGATAGATAAAGAAGATTATTGCCGTAAGAATTGCTGCGAGAAGGTCCGAAAGCGGAATGGCGTACCAGATACCGTTGAGCTGGAAGAACAGCGGAAGGATGATAAGCCCTGGCACAAGGAATATCAGCTGTCGTGTAAGTGAAAGCAGAATACTTATCTTTGCCATTCCAATGCTTTGGAAGAAGTTTGTCGTCACCATCTGGAAGCCAATCACAGGGAACGTGCAGTTATACAATACCATTGCAGGCGTAGCAATGGCTATGAGTTCTGCGTCGTGGGTGAAAAGTCGTACACAAGTCTCAGGCATCAACACTCCGAAGCAGAATGCAATGCAGCATACGACTGTTGCCAGTGCCATTGTGTAGTAATAGACTTTCATGAGTCGTGGCAGCAGTTGTGCTCCGTAGTTGTAGCCAGCGATAGGCTGCATGCCTTGATTGAGTCCCATTACAATCATTGCAAAGATGAATCCTATTCGGTTCACAATACCGTATGCACCTACTGCGAGGTCGCCACCATAGTTGAAAAGCCCTTTGTTGACGAATACCACAACGATACATGCACAGCAGTTCATGAGGAAAGGTGCGAGTCCGATGGAAAGGATATCCTTCACGATGCGTTTCTCAAGTTTGTAAATGCCGCGCTTGAAGTGTATGAGTTCGTTAGGATTTGAGAATATCTTCATCTGCCAGCACATGCAGCAGAATTGTGCAATGACCGTTGCCAATGCTGCGCCGCGTATGCCCCATTCAAATACAAAGATGAAAAGAGGAGCCAGAATAAGGTTGATTAGCACGGTGATAATAGTGCAATACATCGAGAACTTTGGCTTGCCTATTGATCGCAGCAATGCGTTCTGACCGAAGTACAGATGTGTAAATGCGTTACCGATGAGTATCACCGTCATGTAGTCTTTTGCGTATGGCAGGGTGTTGTCAGAGGCTCCAAAGAAACGAAGAATTGGGTCAAGGAACAAGAGGCACACCGCCATGAACACAAATCCAGTCATGATATTCATCGACAGACAACTGCCGAATATCTTGCAACCTGTGGAGTAGTCGCGCTGCCCAAGACGGACAGAGAGGATTGTCGAGCCACCGACTCCCACCATAGCACCGAATGCGGCGCTGAGGTTCATCAGTGGAAAGGTGATGGCGAGGCCTGATATTGCCAGTGCACCAACCTTTTGTCCGATGAAGATACTGTCAATGGTATTATATAATGAAGATGCTGTCATGGCTATGATGGCTGGCATCGCGTACTGCCACAACAGCTTGCCTATGGGCTTTGAACCTAATTCCTGTGTTGCTTTGTTACCTTGCATCTTATAATTTGTAAGTTGTAATTTACTTCCCTCCCTACGGGGGAGGGGTAGGGTGGGGCTTTTATATCCTACCTATTCTTATACATTTCGTCGTAGTACTTCTCGTAGTCGCCGCTGGTGATGTTGTCGAGCCACTCCTGATTGTCGAGATACCAGCGAACAGTCTTTTCTATACCTTCCTCAAACTGAAGCGAAGGCTCCCAGCCGAGTTCCTTTTGCAGTTTCGTAGAGTCGATGGCATAGCGTGCATCGTGCCCCAATCGGTCTGTCACATAGGTAATAAGATTCATGTCTTCTCCCTCTTTTCTACCGAGCAGACGATCCACAGTCTTGATTATCACTTTGATGATGTCGATGTTTTTCCATTCGTTGAAACCGCCGATGTTATACGTTTCAGCCACCGTTCCTTTGTGGAAGATGAGGTCGATTGCACGTGCGTGGTCCTCTACGAAAAGCCAGTCGCGCACGTTTTCGCCCTTACCATAGACCGGAAGCGGCTTCCTATTCCTTATATTATTAATGAATAGCGGTATCAATTTCTCTGGGAACTGATACGGACCGTAGTTGTTTGAGCAGTTTGTCACAATCGTAGGCATGCCGTAAGTGTCGTGGAAAGCACGCACAAAGTGGTCGCTGCCAGCCTTTGCAGCAGAGTAAGGAGAGTGAGGCATGTACTTTGTGTCCTCGTAGAAGAAGTCTTCTCCGTATGCAAGATGATGTTTGCCCGATGATGCCTTCGTGGTGAATGGAGGCTTTACTCCTTCAGGGTGAGTCATCGTCAGAGCACCATAAACCTCGTCGGTAGAGATGTGGTAGAAGCGTTTTCCTTCGAATTTCTCAGGCAACGACTCCCAGTAAATCTTTGCTGCCTGCAGCAGACTAAGTGTGCCCATGACATTCGTGCGGGCAAATGTGAATGGGTCTTTTATCGACCTATCTACATGACTCTCGGCTGCGAGATGGATAACACCACTCACGTTTTCCGTCTTCATCAACTCAAACATGCGGTCGAAGTCGCAGATGTCAGCCTTCACAAACATATAGTTCGGCTTGTCTTCCACGTCTTTCAGGTTTGCAAGATTGCCCGCGTATGTCAGCTTATCAACGTTGATAACCTTATACTCAGGATATTTGTTCACAAATAGTCTAACCACATGGTTGCCTATGAATCCAGCACCGCCGGTAATGATAATCGCTCTTTTCATAAGAAACAAATTAAATTTTTGCAAATGTACAAAAAAAAAGTCGTTCCTCAAAACAAAATCAGCAATCTTTCTTACTTTCTTCAGACGTCCGTGTAAGTAGAAAATAGTTTTGCAAAACTTCAGC
>JAUNQM010000005.1:0-4449 GCA_030536165.1 Prevotellaceae bacterium
TACACGTAATAGGAACAGGTGGAACCATAGCAGGCAAGATGGCGCATGGTGGTTATGATGCCGGACAGGTTTCAGTAGAAAGTCTTATCGAGGCATTACCTGAGTTGAAACAGTATGCACAACTCGACTACGAGCAGTTCTGCAACATAGGCAGTCAGGACATGAACGAGACAATCTGGCTAAACCTTGCCAAACGCATCAATGTATTACTTGCCGGCGACAAGTATGACGCTATCGTCATCACCCACGGCACAGACACGATGGAAGAAACCGCCTTTTTCCTTAACCTTACGATCCATAGTCCTAAACCTATTGTATTGGTCGGCTCAATGCGACCATCGGACGCTCCTGATGCTGACGGACCTGCAAACCTACTTATGGCGGTAAAGACGGCTGCAAGCAAGGAGTCATACAACCGCGAAGTGCTTTGCTGTCTTGGAATGAAGATATTCGAAGCAGGATCTGTGTTTAAGTTCAACACTCACGCCATCGACGCATACGCCTCGGTCGAGCCAGGCTTTGGCAAGCCACATTCAGAGAACACTGGTTTTAGGATTGAGGGTATCGACACACTTCCAAAGATAGGCATCATCTATGGTTACGGCGGTTGCTCTACCCTACCCCTTCAGGCATTTATCGATGCTGAATACGATGGCGTAGTACTGGCTGGTGTAGGTGGAAGCAACTTCTATTACGATGTCATGCAACTCGCAAAAGAAGCTGTTAGCCGAGGCATGAAGATTGTGCGTTCGTCGCGCGTACCTTTCGGAGGTGTTTATACCGAAGGTGGCGAAGTTGACGACAACAAGTATGGCTTCATTGCTGCACAAAGTCTCAATCCGCAGAAGGCTCGCATATTGCTTATGCTGGCACTGACACAGACCAAAGACACGGAAGAAATACGTGCCTACTTCAACCAACACGAGAGTGAAGAGATTTGAATTTACGGATTTACAGATTGTTCGATTTTTCGATGCATCGATTTATCGATTTATTGATTTAACTTGAAACTTAAAATGAGAGCCACACTCACATTACTTCTATTACTCGTATGCAGCAGCATTAGTGCTGTAGTATATCCTGACGATTTCAAGGACGGATGGGACAAATACGTTGGAAAGACTATCACGTTCAACCAACGCATGTACCTATGCTCACGTCATTATAGTCGTCCCGACCGCATGTATATTAGTCATAAGCGCATACAATGCGAAGAAGAATGTGGCGATGACGAGACAGGGCATCTTATATACATGACCAACAGCAACACGACGGACTTCAAGGTTCCTGCCGGTGCTTACGTTGACAATCTCACAGCATACGTTTATTCAGCAAACAGCATTTCCGTCAGCGGCAACATACAATGGCAAGATATTGACCGCGAGACTCCACCTGATGTCGGTGGACGATTGAAAGTGGTGACAGCAAACCTGCAGAAATACTTCTACAACTGGCAAAAGTCATCATACGCCGACTGTACTTCTGAACAAGAGTTCAGCGTTCAGACCACGAAGATAGCATCGGCACTCATGCTAATGGATGCAGACGTCTATGCATTGCAGGAAATAGAGGAAACGCCATACGCCATAAGCTATCTCACCGACCTCATGAACACAGAGTACGGTGAAGATGTCTATGCATATATAAGCGACTCATGGAATAACGTCAACTACAGCAAGAGTGCGTTCATCTATCGCAAGGACAAACTGCTGACTGTCGGTGGAAACGAATCCGGCACTGCATCAAACGACTACATTTATGTCTATCGCATGCGCATTCAATGCTTCCAAGAACGATTGACTGGCGAAAGGTTTGTGCTCAGCGTGAACCACTTTAAGGCAAAGGACAACAGCGACACCAAAGACGAAGAAACACGAATGCAGAATGCTCGAAACCTTGTTAACCGACTTAAAAGCAAGAACTTCGGCGATGCTGACGTGCTGATTGTCGGCGACTTAAATAACTACAGCCTTGAGGCTCCATGTCAATATCTCGTCAGCAACGGTTATATTGATCAGACAAAAAAGTATTCGCCCGACGGTTATTCTTACCTATACAACAATACAGTCGGATACCTTGACCACGCATTAGCCAACAAGAGTATGGACGAGCAGATTAGCGGTGTGGCACCTTTCCATATCAATACCGATTACAGTAAGAATATGTATGGTCATAAGATGCTTGACACGACCATCCACCGATATTCCGACCACGACCCGATTATAGTAGGAATCAACCTCTACGTGCAAGGAGATGCCAACTGCGACGGTGTAGTTGATGTAAGCGACATCACTTCAATAGCTGACTACATACTCAACGGCAACACAAAGTCTTTCAGCATTAAAAACGCTGATGCCGACAACGATGGCGCTATCACCGTTGCCGACATCACGTCTATTGCTTCTATCATTCTTGAATAAAGGACTGCTTAATCCTCGTCCACGATTGGTTTCGTTGGATTGATGAAAGCAAACAAGATGGCACTTATTATCAGCATGCCTGCTATCATGTAAAGCGGCAAGTTGTAGTTGCCCGATGACTGTACAAGGTAGCCGAACAATATTCCACAGCAGAAGCCACCAATATTACCAAACGTGTTCATCGCACCACTAATAGCACCTGCGCTTTTCTTTCCGAGGTCGATACACAATGCCCATGCACTTGGCAACATGAGGTCGAAGATGCCAAAGCAAAGCGAAAGGAAGATAAACACTGTCATCTTGCCTGGTATAAACGCAGCAAGGAACATACAGACAGCCGAAACAGCAAGCGACGACGATCCTAATGCCTTGCGTCCTATCTTAATACCATATTTTTTCGTAAGTTTGTCGGTAAGATAACCGCCAGAGATATTGCCAAGCATACTCATGATGAACGGCACAGCGACTGCGTATGTGAGTTCGCCCTTGTCAAATCCACGACCAAGTTCCATGAATGTAGGGAACCAACTGAAGAAGAACCAGCTGCCGAATGCATAGAAGAAATACATTGAGCAGATAATCCAAAACTGACGATTCCTTAATATTGCGCCCCAATTGATGCGCGGCTTTTCGTCCGACACCTTATTATATATAGGAGTTGCCTCTGGCTCTTTCTTGTCGCGATAGAACATATACCATGCCACTGCCCAGACAACTCCGAGCGCACCGAGTATGTAGAAAGCCTCACGCCAACCGAGAAGGGTCATCACAGGTATAACCACAAAAGGAGTGAGCGCTCCTCCCATACGACTTGCTGCCCACACATACCCCTGTGCCTTTCCTACTTCGTGCTTCTCAAACCATCGGCTTATCACACCCGTAGAACAAGGCGAAGAGCCCGCCTCGCCTACTCCGAACATAAAGCGAATGACAAGCAAAGACGCCAATCCACCTGCAAATCCTGTGAGTGCGGTGAAGATAGACCACCAAAGCACTATCAGCGAGAGCACCTTGCGATGACCGTGACGGTCGCCGAATGCTCCCATAGGAATCTGCATAAGTCCGTATGAGAGAATGAAAGCACTCTGCACCCATCCCCATTCTTCAGGCGTAAGGTTGAGGTCTTTCATTATCGAAGACCCTGCCACACTGATATTGATGCGGTCGAGAAACGTGACAACGCCCAGGATGATGAGCATTATCAAGATTATGTTTTTCTTTTTCATCTCTTAGAAAACATTTTCATTCATATAGAGCCCCTATATTAACTGTGATCTCTATATTCGCACTAATCGATTTAATCCAACTTGAGGAACTTTCTCAAGCCCTTTACGCCCGATACTGGTGACGAAAGGACTGGCTTACCTGTAAGTTCGGCAAGTTTCTTCTCCATGCGAGCCATCGAACCTTGTGCAAGCACAAAGAGGTCAACCTTATCAGCAATCTTTGCAGCAGCCTCGGCTATCAGACGGTCATGAGTCTCGCCATCACCACTCTGCCCTGCTGCGAAAGCACCGTCAGCAAGTCCATCTACAAGCACAACATCCTTGCCTGCTTCCTTCGCAGCATTCTCAAGCAAGCGACGTGTAGGGTCAAGAGTCGTTGAAAGTGTTGAAATTATACCTATACGTTTTGCTGTATTAACAGCTTCCACAGCCATTGGATAGTCGATGCGGAAGACTGGAATAGGTGCAAGTTTGTTGCCGAGGTCGGCAATGTCGCCTACTGAAGAACAGCAATTGAATACAACATCAGCACCTGAATCAGCCGCAGTCATATAATATGAAAGCAAACGACGGCTTACTGCTGGAGTGACTTTATTGTTTGCGATGACTTCCTGAATGAGTGAGTCATCTGCAATGTGGTTGAGTTTTACTTCAGGAAGAACTTCCTTGAAAATCTTTGTCAATGGTTCTACGAGAGCCATTGCTGTGTGTACTGCTACTACTTTAATCATGATTTTGCGGTTTTATGGTTATACGGTTTTGAGGTTGAATATCGATAATTCGATATTTCGAAAATTCGAGTT
>JAUNQM010000005.1:4490-23161 GCA_030536165.1 Prevotellaceae bacterium
CTCTGGCAAGTCAATGGTGACAGGCGAATTGTCCTCGTTCACCTCCATTAGCGGTGCCATGAAGTCCCACCACTTACGGTTTATCTCGGCAATCTCGCCGTCCTGCGACGAAGACTCTCCGTGAACTTCCTGATACCCAAACAGTATATTAGTGTCTTTGTCCCAGTAAATACTGTAGTTGTGCACGCCTTTTTCCTCAAGCATAGCCTTCATTTCAGGCCACAGTTGTGCGTGACGTTTCTTATATTCCTCCTCCATTCCAGGCTTAAGGAACATCTTGAAAGCAAATCTTTTCATCGAATTGTGTTGTTTTAGTGTTATCGATTGCAAAGTTACGAATAAGTGAGCGAAAAACAAAATTTATTTTAATTTTTCCAAAATGCGAACGAATATGAGCAAAGACAAAAATGCGCATCACGCGCAAAATTTCACTTCGGAATTTATGTTGGCAGGCCTGATAAAAGGCATAAAAGCGCTATTTGTATTCTCTTAATATTTAACACGTTATCTATTCTCAATATTCCACATACTTTATATAAGCCCTTCACACCTTAGGTGTTATGCTTTTCACACCTAAGGTGTTTGCCGCCGAACACGCTAGGTATGACAGCCTGAACACCTAAGGTATGAATGGATGTTTTTAGCAATAACATAAAGAAAGTTTGCAGACACGTGTCTGTAAGGCATTATTCAGATAAATCTGCAATGAAAGAAATTTGGGTTAAAAATGTTTAATTTATTTTGTAATCATTACAATTTTCATATCTTTGCATCACAATGGAAAAGATAGCTGAACAGAGACTTTTGGAGAAGGGAATGAGCATCACACGCCCTCGTGTAGCCATTCTCAGCTACCTCATGCAGCATCATGTCCATCCAAATGTGGAAACAATCTATAGCGAATTAAAAGAGATTATACCCAATCTTTCAAAGACGACCGTATATAATACGGTGAAGGCTTTGCGCGACAATGGGTTGGTGCAGACTCTCACTATCGACGAGAAGCAGGTGTGCATTGATGAAGACACGTCGTTTCATGGTCATCTGCTGTGCGAGCGTTGCGGACGAATTATTGATGTACCAGCGCAAGGACTCACGCCTAAACGCACCATCGACGGTCATCTCATCCATGAATTCCACCAGTATTATAAAGGCGTCTGCAAGGAATGTCTCGGTGAAATGGGCAAAAATTAAAGAATAAAAGAATCGTATTATTATATTTTGTTTAACCAATTAAATCAATTAACTATGACAAAGAAATGGGTATGCCCAGTGTGTGGCTATGTTTACGAAGGTGAAAATCCTCCAGAGAAGTGTCCTCAGTGCAAGGTTCCAGGAAGCAAGTTCAAAGAAATGGCTGACGAAGAACTTAACTTCGTTACAGAGCACAAACTCGGTATTGCAAACGAAATTCCTGCAACAGAAGAAGGTGCTTTTGTTCTTCAGGGACTTAAAGACCACTTTGCGGGTGAGTGCTCAGAGGTAGGTATGTACCTCGCAATGTCTCGTCAGGCTGACCGTGAAGGTTATCCAGAAGTAGCTGAGGCATTCAAGCGCTACGCATTTGAAGAGGCAGAACACGCATCAAAGTTCTGTGAACTCCTTGGTGAACTCTGCTGGGACACAAAGACAAACCTCGAAAAGCGTGCAGCTGCTGAAGCAGGTGCTTGCGATGCAAAGATGCAGATTGCAGCTATGGCAAAGAAGTTGAACCTCGATGCTATTCACGACACAGTACATGAGATGGCAAAGGACGAAGCTCGTCACGGATGTGGTTTCCAGGGACTTTTGAAGCGCTTCTTCAAGTAATCAAAAGCTTTAATTCAAGTCAAGCATAAAGGGTCGGCTGCTCATGCAACCGACCCTTTGCTATGATTATAGGCGATAATTGAACCTTTACAAAAGGAGTACGGTGACAGATAAAAAATCTTAAAAATTGGCGATTCTTGCGCAATATTATATTTATTTTTACTATATTTGCACGTATTATAAATAAAAGCGAGTATTTTTCTCGCTAAAATGGGAGAAAATCCATAATAACAGCTTTAACTCTGACAAAACAGAAACATACCACTGATTAGACAGACAACATAAAACACATAGTTAGCAAAATGGGATTTTTTGGGTTATTTAAGAAGAAAGAAACAAGTCAAGAGACCATAATAAAAGAGAAAGAGACTCTTGACAAAGGGCTTGAAAAGACGAAGGAAAGCGTGTTTGGCAAGTTGGCACATGCCGTCATGGGCAAGTCAACAGTCGATGACGACGTGCTCGACGACCTTGAAGAAGTGCTCGTGACAAGCGACGTAGGAGTTGACACTACGCTAAAAATCATCAAGCGAATAGAGGAAAGAGTGGCACGCGACAAGTACGTCGGTACCTCAGAACTCAATAACATACTGCGCGAAGAAATAACAACATTGCTCGCTGAAACCGATAAAAATTCCGAATCTAACGGTATCGAAAGTGAACACGAAGGACCGTACGTGATTCTCGTTGTCGGTGTGAACGGCGTCGGCAAGACAACCACCATCGGCAAGATGGCATGGCAGTTCAAGCAGATGGGCAAGAAAGTCTATCTCGGTGCCGCAGACACGTTCCGTGCAGCAGCGGTAGAGCAGTTGTGCATCTGGGGCGAGAGAGTCGGCGTAACGGTTGTCAAGCAACAAATGGGAAGCGATCCAGCATCGGTTGCATTCGACACGCTGAAGTCTGCAGTGGCAAACAATGCCGATGTAGTTATCATCGATACGGCAGGTCGTCTGCACAATAAAGTCGGACTCATGAATGAGTTGACAAAGATAAAGAACGTGATGAAGAAGATTCTCCCTACTGCGCCAGACGATGTTATGCTCGTGCTCGACGGCAGTACAGGACAGAATGCCTTTGAGCAAGCACGACAGTTCACGGCAGCAACAGAGGTTTCGTCGCTTGCTATCACGAAACTCGACGGCACGGCAAAGGGCGGTGTGGTTATCGGCATCAGCGACCAGTTCCAGATTCCAGTGAGATACATCGGGCTTGGCGAAGGCATGGAAGACCTTCAGTTGTTCGACCGCCGCGAATTTGTTGACTCACTTTTTAAGAAATAAAGATGCAACCTGAGATTGATATTATTACACTCGGATGCTCGAAGAACCTTGTCGATAGCGAGAAGTTGATGGGAATGTTCGAGGCAGAAGGATTCAAGGTGTGGCACGATGCAGAACTTAACGACCTCGGAGATAAGCCTCAACTCATTGTCGTAGTCAACACTTGCGGGTTTATCAAAGACGCCAAAGAGGAAAGCATCAACACAATCCTTGAACTTGCTCAGGCAAAGGATGAGGGCAGGATTGCTCAACTCTACGTCATGGGATGCCTTTCAGAAAGGTATCGTAAAGAGTTGCAAGAGGAGATTCCACAGGTTGATAGATACTTCGGCAAGTTTGACTGGGGCGGACTCATCAATATACTAAAGGAAAAGACATCGGACAATGGACGCCATCGTCATGTGACAACGCCTTCACACTATGCGTATCTCAAGATAAGCGAAGGCTGCAACCGACATTGCGCTTATTGTGCAATACCAATAATGACAGGCACGCATAAGTCGCGCAGCAAGGAAGACATCCTCGATGAAGTGCGACAACTCGTGGCAAAAGGCGTCAAAGAGTTTCAAGTCATAGCGCAGGAACTAACATACTATGGCATAGACATAGACGGGAAGCAACATATAGCGGACCTCATTGAAAGCATTGCCAAAGTGAAAGGCGTGGAATGGATTCGCCTACACTACGCCTACCCTACCAAGTTCCCAATGGATTTGCTGAGGGTAATAAGAGAGAACGACAACGTGTGCAAGTATCTCGACATTGCATTCCAACATATTTCCGACAGCGTATTGTCACGCATGCAGCGACATTTCACAAAGCGTGAGACCTACGAACTTATCAAAGCGATACGTCGCGAAGTACCAGGCATACACATCCGCACAACGCTCATGGTTGGTTTCCCTGGCGAAACGGAAGAAGAATTCAACGAGTTGGTTGAGTTTGTGAAAGAAGTCAAGTTCGAGCGTATGGGTGCATTTTCATACTCCGAAGAAGACGGAACCAACGCAGCCGAGCATTATAAAGACGACGTGAAAGAACGCACAAAACAACGAAGGCTCGACACACTGATGGCTGTGCAACAGGACATTGCGGCTGAAGTTGCAGAAAGTAAAGTAGGAAAGACAATGAAAGTGATAATAGATTCACTTGAAGGTGACTACTACGTAGGTCGTACGGAATACTCGTCGCCTGAGGTAGATCCAGAAGTTCTCATCCCTGCGACAAAAGAACTCGCAGTAGGAGAATTCTACAACGTAACCATCACCGATGCCACAGAATTTGATTTATATGGCGACATTTCAGACATCAACAAAACATAAGAGACTATGAACAATCAGGAATTCATCAAAGCATTATCTAAGCGGACAGGCGGAACGTTCAAGGAAACGGAAGCAAAGCTCCAGACAGTCGTAAAGACAATGACCGACAATTTCAGCAATGGCGAGTCGGTGATGATAACAAACTTCGGACTTTTTGAGGTACGCCAAAAAGAGCAGCGCACAATCATCAACCCAGAGACAAAGAAACGCATGGTCGTGCCACAGAAGCAAACTCTCGTGTTCAAACCAGTAGAAACATTGAAGCAGAAGTTTTACTCAATCAAGAAATAAGCTATGAAGTTATCAGCACAACATATCATTGCCGCGCTGGTAGAAGGCGGAATGAAAAAAGCACAGGCTACGGAATTCACCAAAGCAGTGTTTGAATTGATAGTGGAAGGACTTGAAAAAGACGGAAGGGTGAAAATAAACGGACTCGGTACATTCAAGGTTGTAGAGGTTGAGTCGCGTGAAAGCCTCAACGTAAAGTCGATGCAACACCTCGTCATTCCAAAGCATAGCAAAGTGAAATTCATTACTTGCAAAGAGCTGCAGAGTAGCGTGAACAAGAAATATGAAAACCTCGAGGTCGAGATGCTTGACCCTATCGAGAAGACATGGATAGAAAAACTAAGAAATAAAATATTTAAGTAAATGGAAAACATTGATATCAGAGAACTGAATGCAAGAATCGAACAGCAGAGTGCGTTCATTACAAATCTCGTTTCCGGCATGGAACAGACCATCGTCGGGCAGAAGCATTTGGTAGAGTCGTTGCTGATAAGCCTTTTGAGCGATGGACATATCTTGCTTGAAGGTGTGCCAGGATTGGCAAAGACATTGGCAATAAAAACACTCGCACAACTTATCGAGTCTGATTACAGTCGTATTCAATTCACACCCGACCTGTTGCCAGCCGACGTAATCGGCACAATGATATACAGCCAGAAAGATGAGAAGTTCCTCGTTAAGAAAGGTCCTGTATTTGCAAACTTTGTGTTAGCCGATGAAATAAACCGTGCACCTGCTAAGGTACAGAGTGCATTACTTGAAGCTATGCAGGAGCATCAAGTGACAATCGGAAGCGAAACTTTCACGTTGCCGAAGCCATTCCTCGTAATGGCAACACAGAACCCGATTGAGCAGGAAGGCACTTACCCTCTGCCTGAAGCACAGGTTGACCGTTTCATGCTCAAGGTTATTATTGACTACCCAACGCTCGAAGAAGAGAAACGCATTATACGCGAGAATATCAGCGGCAAGTTGACAGCAGTGAAACCTGTGACTTCATCGGCTGAAATCCTAAAAGCTCGTGATGTGGTTCTGCAAGTCTATATCGACGAGAAGATAGAGCAATATATAGCCGATATAGTTTTTGCCACACGATATCCTGAGCGTTACGGACTGAAAAACATGAAAGAATACATCAGTTTCGGAGGTAGTCCACGCGCCAGCATCAATCTTGCAAAGGCTGCACGCGCTTACGCATTCATCAAGCGCAGAGGCTATGTAGTGCCAGAAGATGTACGCGCAGTTGCACATGACGTACTCCGTCACCGCATCGGACTTACATACGAAGCAGAAGCAAGCAATGTTAATTCAGAGGACATCATCAGCGATATCATCAACAAGGTAGAGGTGCCTTAAGATTTAGGGTATTAATCGTGCAGACACAAGAGATAATTAGTAAGGTTCGTAAGATTGAAATCAAGACACGGCGTCTGAGCAACAATCTTTTTGCAGGGCAGTACCATAGTGCATTCAAAGGCAAAGGTATGGCCTTCAGTGAGGTGCGCGAATACCAGTTTGGCGACGACGTACGCGACATTGACTGGAATGTGACAGCTCGCTTCAACAAGCCATATATTAAAGTCTTTGAAGAAGAACGCGAGCTGACCGTAATGTTGCTCGTTGATGTCAGCGGAAGTCTCGATTTCGGTACGCAGACCCAAATGAAGAAAGATATGGTGACAGAAATAGCTGCAACACTTGCTTTCTCTGCCATACAAAACAACGATAAAATCGGTGTTGTCTTCTTCTCTGATAAGATTGAGAAATACATTCCGCCTAAGAAAGGTAGGAAACACATATTATATATAATACGTGAAATGCTCGACTTCAAGTCGGAAAGCAAGAAAACCGACGTGAAACAGGCTGTGGAATTTCTTACCAATGTGATGAAGCATTCATGCACTGCATTTGTACTGAGCGACTTCTACACTAAACTTGACGAATACGAAAGCAAGAAGGAATCATTCCAGACAGCCATCACTATCGCAAACCGCAAGCACGACGTGATTGCCATACAGGTTTATGACAATCGCATGAAAGACATGCCCGACGTTGGGCTGATGAAAGTTGTTGATGCGGAGACAGGAAGTGAAATGTATATCGACACATCGAGCAAGAAAGTCAGAGCGCTACATCATCAAGCGTTCATCAATCACCGCGAACTTCTAAGAGATATTTTTAACAAGAGCAACGTTGACTGCATCAGCATTGCCACCAACGAAGACTACGTAAAGGCGTTGCTTATGATGTTTGAAAAACGAGCATAAATGAACATGAGAGTTTTTTTCAGGACTATCACAACCTTGCTTCTCGCCGTAGTATGCATGCAACTAAATGCAAAGATTACGGTTGAGGCTACGATTGACTCCATACAGATATTTGTTGGGCAGCAGGCTCATGTCACGCTGAAAGTGACATCAAGTTACAAAGACAAACTCGAGCTTCCACCGTTCAAGCCTAATACATTGGTGCTTCCAAACGTGGAACTCCTCGACATATCGCAGCCTGACACAACAGACTTCGATGGAAACAGAGTCGTGACGCAGGTTTATACCTTCACATCATTCGATGCCAAGCTCTATTACCTTCCCCCACTACCAGTAAAGGTTAATGGAGAGGAATACAAGAGTGAAAGTCTGGCTTTAAAAGTCCTCACTATTGACGTAGATACAACGAAACTTGACCAATTCTTCCCGCCGAAGGATGTGATGAATAATCCTTTCGACTGGGACGATTGGATTCCAGTCATCATCATGGTCGTGATAATCGCTGTTCTCGTTTTGCTTTTCATATTCTTCCGCGGAAGATACAAGAACAACAAACCGATATTGGCACGTATCCGAGTCATCAAGAAACTACTTCCTCATCAGAAGGCACTCAAAGCACTCGAAGACCTCAAGATTACGGCTCCGTTGCTTGCCGAGGAAGTTGGCGAAGAAGCTCCGAAAGAATACTACACACGACTTACCGACGCACTGCGTAAGTATATTGAAGAACGCTTCGGATTCAACGCTATGGAAATGACTTCAAGCGAAATCATACAGCGACTGCGTGAACAGAATGATGAAGACAGCCTGAACGAACTTCGTCAGTTGTTCCAAACTGCCGACCTTGTGAAGTTTGCAAAACTCAGTACGCGACTCAATGAAAACGACATGAACCTCGTCACAGCCATAGAGTTCATCAACTCAACAAAGATTGAGGATGCTCCAACCGAAGAAGTTATCAAGCCTGAAATTAGCGAGAAAGACAAGAAAAGCATGACACAGCGTAAAGTGCTTAAGGTTTTGCTCTGGCTCATTAGCATCGCTGCCATAGCAATACTTGCTTACCTTTGCTATACGCTCTATGACTTGATTGCATAAGATTGTAAACTGTCAAACCGAAAAAACAAATCCGTAAATAATTTTGTAAATCCGTAAATAAAATATATGTATTTTCAAAATCCATATTATTTTCTGCTGCTACTGCTATTGATACCTTATATAATATGGTATATCAAATGGCGTAAGAAGGGCGAGCCGACCATACGCATCAGTTCGACCTCGGCTTATAAGCAGAAAGCGATGCCAAAGACGTGGCGAGTACGGCTCATCCACGCACCATTTGTGCTTCGCTGCATCACCATTATACTACTCACCTGCATTCTTGCACGTCCGCAGACAGCCAATTCATGGAAGAACACGTCAGTTGAAGGCATCGATATAATGATGGCAATGGACGTATCGACAAGTATGCTTGCCCTCGACTTCAAACCTAATCGAATTGAAGCAGCAAAAAGTGTTGCTTCGGAATTCATCTCCGACCGTCCTAACGACAACATCGGCCTCACTGTCTTTGCTGGCGAAGCATTCACTCAATGCCCAATGACAACAGACCACACATCGCTGCTCAACCTTCTCAACAATGTGCGCACAGACCTTGCTGCTACTGGACTTATAGAAGACGGTACTGCCATCGGCATGGGACTTGCCAATGCTGTCGGACGACTGAAAGAAGAACGAAAGGACGATGGCACAGGAAACACAAAGGGAGCAAAGAGCAAGATTGTAATACTCCTCACTGACGGAAGCAACAACCGCGGTGACATATCTCCACTTACAGCAGCCGAGATAGCAAAGAAATATGGCATTCGAGTATATACAATAGCCATCGGCAAGGAAGGAATCGTTAACTATCCTATGAACGTAGGCGGCACAATACAGACCATGCCAGTGCAGTCGCAGATTGACATAAAGACTTTGCGAGACATCTCCGCAGCCACAAACGGGTGTTCATATCGTGCAACTAATGCAAAGGAACTGCGCAAGATATATCAAGACATTGATAAACTCGAAAAGACTAAGTTCAACGTGCGCAAGTTTGATAAGCATTACGAGGCATACCAACCTTTTGCTATCGCAGCACTAATATCATTCCTGCTCGAACTTATCCTGCGTGTGCTCATCCTTCGAAGGCTGCCATAATAAGCCACAAAACCGCAAAAATAGTTTCAAAGTTCAGTTTTTTCGATGTTTCGAAGTTTCGATAATTCGATAAAATAGTAAATTGTAAATAGTCAAATCGTAATTAATAAAAATGCGTTTCGAAGATCCTACATATTTATATCTTCTCATACTCGTGCCACTGATGGTTGTGGCGCACTATATCTTCAATATCATCCAGTCGCGCCGAATGCGTCGGTTTGGCGAGGCAAAGGCTATCCGCCAACTAATCAATGCTTCCTCGTCGTCCATCCGTCTGCGCCGCGAAATAAAGTTCTGGCTTCTTGCCGCTGCACTTACATGCATCATATTTATGCTCGCACGTCCACAATTATTAGGCGCAGCACAACAACGCACAGATAATCGTCAAGGAATCGAAATGATGGTTTGCCTCGACGTCAGCAACTCTATGCTTGCCGAAGATGTTGCCCCATCGCGAATGGATAAATGCAAGATGATGCTTGAAGACCTTATCGATGAATTCGGCAACAACAAGATAGGTCTCATAGTCTTTGCTGGCGATGCATTCATCCAGTTGCCACTTACTGCCGACTACGTATCGGCAAAGATGTTCCTCAACAACATAAATCCAGGAATGATACAGACTCAAGGCACAGACATTGCTCGTGCCATTGATATATCGTCACATTCATTCTCGAAGCTCGATGGCATCGGACGTGGCATTGTCATCATTACCGATGGCGAAGACCACGAAGGCGGTGCTGTAGAAGCAGCAAAGGCAGCACGCAAACACGGCATGAAGACATACGTTCTTGGCGTTGGTTCAACCAAAGGCGCACCAATACCTATGGGAGGTTCATATCTTACCGATGAAAAAGGCGAGACTGTCATCACCCGCCTTAATGAAGCCATGTGTAAAGAGGTTGCCAATGCTGGAGGCGGAAAATATATACACGTAGATAACACCAATATTGCTCAGCACAGACTCTCACAGGCAATGAGCAGTCTTGCACGCCAAGACATTGAGACATCTGTCTATACAGAGCGCAGCGAACAGTTCCAAGCCTTTGCACTCATGGCCCTCATATTCCTTATTATAGAAATATGTATTCAAGAGCGTCGCGTCATCTTGCGGCGACTTCATCTCTTTAATCCAAAGACAGCACTTGTATTATTACTCTTACTCTCATCCACAACAGTCATTGCCCAGAACGACCGTGCCTTCAATCGCAGGGGCAACCGCGACTTCCGTTCTGGAAAGTACGACAAGGCAGAAGTCAACTACCGCAAGTCACTTGAGAAGAACGAATCAAATCCACAGGCGACATACAACCTCGGTAACGCGCTGCTTTATCAAAACAAAGACTCACTCGCAATGGTTCAGTACAACAAAGCCTTGCAGGTTGAGACCGACCCAAAGCGCCAAGCACAAATATATCACAATATTGGTGTAATCTGCCAACGTCAGAAAGACTTCGGGCAGGCTATTGAAGCATATAAGCAGAGTCTGCGTCGCAATCCATCCGACGATGAGACGCGCTACAATCTTGTTCTTTGCCAGAAGCAATTGAAAGACGACAAGAACAATCAGAATCAAAACAACAAAGACAAAAATAAGAACGACCAAAACAAAGATAATAATAAAGACCAGAACAATTATCAGAATAAAGACAAAAATAAAGATCAAAACAAAGACGATAACAAAGATAAGAATCAGAACAAAGATAATCAACAACAAAACAACAACCAACAACCAAAGCAAGAGTTGAGTAAGGAGAATGCCGAACAACTGCTCAATGCAGCAATGCAACAAGAGAAAGCCACACAGGACAAGATGAAAGCCGTCCGTGGCAGCAACCGCCGACTGCAAAAGAATTGGTAACATCTCAACAACGAAACTTCGAAATATCGAAACATCGAATTATCGAAAACCGCAAAAAACCATATATCTATGAAACGAACAATCATTCTTTCTACATTATTTTTCGCTATTATGTCAGCCAGTGCCGTAACCCCTCTTTGGTTGCGCGATGTTAAAATCTCACCCGACGGGGCACGCATAGCATTCTGTTATAAAGGCGACATCTTCACAGTCCCCACATCGGGAGGCACAGCCACAAGACTAACGACCCAACCAAGTTTTGAGTCATGCCCCGTATGGAATCCCGACGGTTCACTCATAGCCTTCGCAAGCGACCGATATGGCAACAACGACATCTTCGTTATGCCTTCACATGGTGGCAGCGCAACACGACTTACATACAACTCTGCTGCCGAACTTCCGTCAACCTTCACCCCTGACGGCAAGCAAGTGCTCTTCTCTGCATCCATACAAGACCCTGTCCAGAGCGCACTCTTCCCTGCTGCGTCCATGACCGAAGTATATGCCGTTCCTGTCAAAGGCGGCAAGACCGTGCAAGTGCTTGGCACACCTGCTGAGATGATTGCATATAGTCCGAAAGGCGACTTCTTCCTCTATCAGGACAAGAAAGGTGGCGAAGACGAATGGCGTAAGCACCACACATCATCTATCACTCGCGACATCTGGCTCTACAACATCAAGACAGGTCGTCACACCAATATCACCAACCGTCCAGGCGAAGACCGTAACCCTGTGCTCAGTGCCGACGGTAAAAGCGTCTATATCCTCAGCGAAGTAGCTGGAGGTTCTATGAACGTGTGGAATTTTCAACTTGACGCAAACGGTGCTCAGCCGTCAACATCTTGGAAGCAAATCACGCAGTTTAAGACCAACCCTGTGCGTTTCCTCTCACGCGGAGCAAACACACTTTGCTTCACATGGGACGGTGAAATCTACACCATGCAGCCAGGCGAAAAGCCAAAGAAAGTCAGCATAGAACTCACCCTTGACGAAGAAAACAAGCCTGAGATTCTACGCTCCACATCAGGTGCCACAAGTGCTGCAGTCAGTCCCGACGGCAAACAAGTTGCCTTCATCGTGCGCGGTGATGTCTTTGTCACATCAGTCGAATACAAAACCACAAAGCAGATTACCTCAACACCCGCAGCAGAACGTAGTGTAGATTTCGGTCACGACAATCGCACACTCGTCTATGCAAGCGAACGCGACGGACTCTCACAACTCTACATCGCACGCATTGAGCGCAAGGAAGACCCTAACTTCCCTAACGCCACAACAATAAAAGAAGAAGCCCTTCTACCTGACAAGAACATCGAGCGCGGCTACCCTACCTTCTCACCCGATGGCAAAGAAGTTGCATTCATCGAAGGTCGTACAAAGCTCAGGGTAGTCAATCTCAAGACCAAAGCCGTGCGCACTATCACCGACGGCAGCACATGGTACCACAACTCTGGCGGCTTTACCTACACATGGAGCCCCGACGGTAAATGGTTCGCCATTGAATACATCGCCAACCATCACGACCCATATAGCGACATTGGCGTAGTCAGCAGTCAAGGTGGCGAGATTACCAACCTCACATGCAGCGGCTACGCATCTGAAAATCCACGATGGGTGCTCGACGGCAATGCAATCCTCTTCCGCAGCGAAATCTATGGACTCCGCGCCCACGCATCATGGGGCACGCAGCAAGATGCTTTCCTCTGCTTCATGAACCAAGACGCATACGACAAGTTCCGCCTTTCAAAGGAAGATTACGAACTGCGCAAGGAATTAGACAAGAAGGAAGAAAAGAAAAAAGACGAGGCTAAGAAGAAAGAAAGCACTGGAAAAGCTGCTAAATCTGATAAATCCAACGCCTCCGACAAATCCGAAAAGTCAGAAAAAGCAGAAACTCCTAAGACCATCAACATCGACTTCGATGGCATACAGGACCGCATTGTCCGTCTCACGCCTAACAGTAGCGACCTCGGCGATGCCATCCTCAGCAAAGACGGAGAGTCACTCTACTACCTCGCTGCCTTCGAAAAAGGCTTAGACCTTTGGAAGATGGACCTTCGCAACAAGGAGACTAAACTTCTGTCGAAAGGTGCAGGCAGCGGTTTCCTCACAGCCGATGCCACAGGTAAGACGATATTCCTGCTCGGTAGCGCAGGTATGAAGAAACTGGAATCCGACAAGTTCACGCCTATCACATACACTGCCGAACTCACCATCGACCATGAGGCTGAACGCGAATACATGTATAACTACATGGCACGCGAAGCCAAGCAGCGTTGCTTCCGCGAGGACATGAACGGATGCGATTGGGATGCAGTGGTCAAGAACTACCGTAAGTTCCTGCCGCACATCAACAACAACCACGACTTTGCCGAACTTCTCAGCGAAGCCCTCGGCGAGCTCAACGTGTCGCACTCTGGCGGTCGCCATCGTCCTACATCAACAAGCATACCTACGGCATCGCTCGGACTTCTATTCGACATGACTTACACAGGCACAGGACTCCGTGTGGCTGAAGTACTCAAAGACGGACCTTTCGACCACGCCAATATCAAAGTGGCAAAGGACGACATTATCACCCACATCAACGGCAAAGAGATAACAGACGAAACCGACATCAGCCTCCTTCTTGCAGGTCTTGCAGGGAAGAAAACCCTCGTCAGCATCAAGGGCAAAGACGACGTTGTAGTGCTGCCAATCACAAAGACAGCCCACAGCGACCTGCTCTACAAGCGATGGATACGCCAGCGTGCCGACGACGTCAAGCGTTGGTCTGACGGTCGCATTGGCTATGTACACATCGAAAGTATGAACGATGATAGCTTCCGCCCTGTATATTCCGACATCTTCGGCAAATATAACAACTGCGACGCCATCATAGTCGATACCCGCTTCAATGGCGGTGGACGTATGCACGAAGACATAGAAGTGCTGCTCAGCGGAAAGAAATATCTCACTCAGGTAGTGCGTGGAAAGGAAAGCGGCGAGATGCCAAGTCGTCGTTGGAACAAGCCAAGCTGCATGCTCACATGCGAATCAAACTACAGCAACGCGCACGGAACACCGTGGGTTTATAGCCATCAGAAGTTAGGCAAAATCATCGGCGCACCTGTTCCTGGCACTATGAGCAGCGTTAATTGGATAACAATGCAGGATAAGACCGTCATCTTCGGCATACCAGTCATAGGCTATCGCACAGAAGAGGGCAACTATCTCGAAAACACTCAACTTGAGCCAGACATCCTTGTTCTCAATGCTCCAGAGACCATCGTTCAAGGTGAAGACACACAGCTCCGCACAGCCGTCGAAGAACTTTTGAAAGAAATAAAATAGGTAGGCAAGGCATTTCAAGCCCTGGCGAATCAAACTGGCAATTTGTCAGAAAAGTGTTCAATATAGCCTCTGCAGACCATTGCAGGGGCTATATTTATTCTTCACGACCACAGCGGAGAGACATACTAAGCGACAAACGTTCAAACAACAATATGGGGCTTAACAATAATGCCTATAACACTTATCGTATGTGGCAGCCCTTCACACCTTAGGTGTTTCGCACGTCACACCTCAGGTGTTAGGGGTGGTCACACTTTAGGTGTTACACGCGTTACACCTAAGGTGTGAAAGGCTGATATTAGGGATAATTGAGAATCTACAATTGAGCGACCCGAAGGAGATCCTAAATCAAGTTCAGGATGACGAGCAAGGGTGTAAATACACATTATTAAATAACGCGCGCGCAAATAATGAGCATATTTGCAAAAAAAGTCCTGCTTTTTTCGAAAAAAATGCAGGACTTTAAGTTATTTTTACGGTTTTCACCGCTGCTATATGTGTTTAATAACCGAAGATATCTTGCTGCGTGAGACGGTGGACAGTGCCAAGTTTGTTGACAATGTTCATGTCGAGTTCCTTTTCATCGCCGAGAATCAGATACTTGTATTTGCGATTCTTGACGTTCTGCTGCTGGAAGCGAACAAGGTCTGCAAGCGTCATGCCCTGTACCTTCTCGTAGATGTCGCGGTTGATGTCGTGGTCAAGACCGAGACGTCGCGAGCTTACGAAACTGCCGAGCACTGAGAAGCGGTTGGTGCGTGAAGTTGCGATGCGCTTGAGCAGTGCGTCCTTTGCAATCTGGAATGCTCCTTCCTGTGCTGGGAGGGTTTCGATTATCTGGTCGAATGTTGACAGGCACTCTGGCAACTTGTCGTTCTGCGAAATGATGTAGCTATAGAATGAATTTGTCTGGTTCTTGTATGCCGGTGTGGTGTAGTATGCTGCTGCAGAATAAGCGAGTCCGCGTGCTTCACGCAGTTCTTGGAATACGACACCGTTCATGCCTCCACCGAAGTATTCATTGTAGAGTTCGATTGATGGCATGAGGGTTGCATCAAACGTCTGACCGTTGTTTGAGAAGTTCATCATGTAGATGTTCTTGGCATCGTATGGTGCAATATATACTTCGTTTTCAGTCACTGTGAGTGGCTGGAACACATCGCCTTCGACAGTAGCCTTGAGTGGATAGCGTGAAGTCTCGGAAGCGAGCAGGTTCTCAATCTCTGCTTGTGAGAGAGGACCATAATAGAAGATGGTCTTCTGATAGTCGAGCATGTTGCGAAGGAGGTCGAGCAATGTCTGTGGGTCAGTCTGTCGCAGTTCTTCTTCGCTCATGATGTTAGTGCTTGAGTTGAGGCTGCCGTAGCGTCCGTAGTTGGTAAGACGCTGGAAGTTGCTGCGCTGATTGAGTTTTGTGTCGGCGCGGCTTTTGAGTATGTCGGCTACCATGTTATCATATACGGCACGGTCGCTCTTTGCGTCTGTAATCCATTCGTAGGCTATCTTGAGTGCCGGTATCATGTTCTCGGCAAGTCCTGAGACAGAGATGTAGGTCGTTGCATCGCTTGTTGTCATGCTGACGTTGCATGCAAGACGATAGAGTTCCTTCTGTATCTCTGCAAGCGGAGTGGTAGATGTTCCAACGTATGAGATGTAGGTTGTAGCATCGTCGAGTCGCTTGTCGGCTTTCATTCCGCGGTTTATGGCGAAGCGAAGTGTGAATGTTCCATTGGTCGTGTTCTGCTTGTAGAGGAGTTCATCGCCGTTGGAGAAAGTCTTGCGAGCCATGTCTTTTTCGTAATCTACAAAGACTGGCTGTATAGGTTCTACCTGAGCTGAAGCTATGTCAGTAACGAAGTTGCTGACCTTGTCGCGGTTCATCTCGATTGGTGAAATGGCTGGTTTGTCGATTTTCTTTTCATTTGTGTTCTCACCTTTATGCTTGTAGATGACGGCATAACCATCGGTGAGGTATTTGTTAGCAAAGGCAACGATATCAGCTTTTGTTATACGACTCATGCGGTCGAGTTTCTCAACTTCGTCCTTCCACGGTATCTGGTTGACGAATGACTGCACGAAACGGTCGGCGCATGCGTTGTTGCTTTCGAGCGAGCGCATGAGTGAGAGTTTCTCGTTGTTGATGATTGACTCAAGGAGACTTTCGTCGAAGTCGCCCTTCTTGAGTTTGTCAATCTCGGCAAGGAGAAGGTCTTTTACCTCGTCGAGTGTCTGTCCCTCCTTTGGTACTCCGAGAGCTATGAACTCAGAGAAGTCGGTCATGCCATTGACTCCACTTGCAGCCTCGTTCACTCGCTGTGCCTGTGTGAGGTCAACATCAATGAGTCCGGCCTTGCCATTCTGAAGCACAGATGAAATGATGTCGATGTAGTCGAAGTCTTTATCTTTCTGTCCTGGGAGCGCCCATCCGAGGGTAACCATATCAGCTTCACGCCCTATGATTTCGCGCTTAACAGGTGCAGTAAGCTTTGGCACGGAGATGTTGAGCAGACGGTCGTGCTGTGCCTGTACGTTTGGATTAGGCTGCCAATCGCCGAAGTACTTTTTGATGATTGCGATGGTCTTGTCGAAGTCGAGGTCGCCACACATACAGATGGCAGTGTTGTTAGGGCGATACCAGTCGTTGAAGTGCTTCTTGATATTGACGATTGATGGATTCTTGAGGTGATCCTGTGTGCCGATAACGGTTTGCTGTCCGTAAGGGTGATTAGGGAAAAGCACTTTGCTGAGTTCTTCCCAAACCTTGCGCATGTCCTGAGTGAGCGAGATGTTGTACTCCTCATAAACGGCTTCGAGCTCGGTGTGGAAGCCACGGATGACCATGTTCTTGAAGCGGTCACTCTGTATCTTTGCCCAGTTCTCGATTTCGTTTGATGGGATATCCTCGGTATAGCAAGTCACGTCTTCGCTTGTGTAGGCGTTGGTGCCGTTTGCACCAATGGTCGCCATGAGCTTGTCATACTCGTTGGCGATGGCGAATGTTGATGACTTGTAAGAGAGGCTGTCGATGACGTGATAGATGTCCTTACGCTTCTGCGGGTCAGTGGTCTTGCGATACACTTCGTAGAGGTTTTCTATCTTATCGAGGTATGGTTTCTCCTTCGAGAAGTCGGATGTGCCATACTTCTGTGTGCCCTTGAACATAAGATGCTCGAGGTAATGAGAGAGTCCTGTGGTCTCTGATGGGTCGTTCTTGCCACCAACGCGGACAGGAATGTAAGTCTGAATACGTGGCTCGTCCTTGTTTACACTGAGATAGACCTTGAGTCCATTGTCGAGCGTATAGATACGGGCTTTCATTGGGTCGCCGTCAACGGTTTCGTATGTGTCGGCGAAGCAGTATGCGCATGACATGATGCACACGACTGCAAGGAAAAAGATGCGTTTCATATTTTGCGGTTTTATGGTTTTGCCATCCCCTAACCCCTCCCCGTAGGAGGGTAACTATGCCCTCTCCCTTCTGGGGAAAATGGGTGTCTTGCGGTTTTCAGTTGAGCGGTTTTTCGAAATTTCGATGATTCGATAATTCGAATTATTGCTGATGCAGCAATTGTGTTGATGTCTTCCAGCCTATGTTGCCGATGAAGTCGTGGAGTTGGACTTCGCTGACGTCGCCCATGTTGAACTCCTTGCGTGCGTCCTTCTCTATCATGGTAAGCCACTGGGCGTATGCTTCGCTGTCCTTATCTATCGGCGACGTGGTGACTTCAAGCGATGGAATGAGCGCAAGAAGTTCACCGATGCTCTTTATCTCACCTGTAGATACCTTATTATATATGGAGTCGATATCTGACTGACGTGCTATCATTCCGAGCATGTCGATATAGCGAACGCCATCGTCTGCGCTATTAGCAAGAGCAAGAATGAGGTCGTAATACTTGAGTCCTTTCTCAAGTGCAGTCTTCTTTATGTAACAGTTCTCGTATAAGTATTCTTCTGCATCGCTCTGAGCAGACTTTATATTAAGGAGAACATCACGACCTTCGCGAACATACTGCAAGATATAAGGATTAGGGAAATCGAAAGTGATGATGTCACGACGCGAATCCTCGCTGCGCTTGTCGCGCTTAGGCCATTTGTTCACGTCACGCCATGTGCCCACGGTCTTGATGTTTACACCTGGAACGACATACGTCTTCTCTGGGTCAGCAAGCACGTATGAGAACGGAAGTTTGCTGAGGTCAGGATGCTGCGTGAGTTTGCCCATGACCATCGAGAACACTCCGATAGTGGCAGGCCAGAGTATGTGGCAGCCCGAAGCAGTCTTTGCTCCGCGCTGGAGTGTGCC
>JAUNQM010000164.1 GCA_030536165.1 Prevotellaceae bacterium
CTCAGAGTCTCCCATGCTGTCTCACGTGCCATCGGCCAGTTGGCTGGATAGATTATGAGGTCGAAGGTTGGGTTGCCCTCTGGGTCTATCACGTTTCTCGACCACATAGGGAAACGGAGGTCGTAGCAAATCTCGAGCAGGATTTTTATCCCACGCCACTTTACTATCACTCGCTTGTCGCCCTGTGTGTAATAGAGTCCTTCGCCGCCGAATGTAAAGAGGTGACTCTTGTCGTAGATAGTTATCTCTCCGTCGGGCTTGACGAAATACATACGGTTATAAAACTTGCCATCTAACTCGACAGCCACGCTGCCGCATATCGCTGCATCGACAGCCTTGGCCTTATCCAACATCCACACTACCGATTTCGGCACTATGAGTTCACCCACATTGATGTCTGCTTTCTCTGCATAGCCTTGTGGTTTCATCACACATCCCGTGGTCCACATTTCCGGCAGTATGTATAGGTCTGAGCCCGCATTACGGTCTATAGCCTCATCTGCATGGCGTATGTTACCCTCTATATCTTCCCGCTTCACTTCTGTCTGAAGCAAGGTTATTTTAATGTCTTTTTCCATAAACTTTGCAAAATTACACAATTTATTGGAGTTTATAAAACTTTTTTCAGTTTAATTTCGTACTTTTGCATACATAAAGGAAAATAATGGTTGTTGGTTTCGGTCACCAACCCCAAACCAATAACCCACAACCAATAAAGAAATGAAGATACTATATTTCCACGGCTTTGCAAGTTCCGGAGCAAGCGGAACGGTCGAATTACTGCGAAAGCTATTTCCTGAGATTGAAATTGTTGCACCCGACATACCTGTTGATCCTGTCGAGGCTCTGCCCTACTTGCAACAATTAACCCAGGACGAACAGCCTGACCTCATTATTGGCACGTCGATGGGGGCGATGTACGCGCAGCAGATGTTTGGATTCAAGAAGATTTGCGTAAACCCTGCTTTCAACATGTCAACAATGTCGAAGGTGCTCAAGACTGGGACGTTCAAGTTCCTTAATGGAAGAAAAGACCATCAGAAGGAGTTCCGCATCACTCGCAACATCATCCAGCACTTCAACCAGATGGAGCGTCAGCAGTTCAAGGGCATCACTGAGTTTGACAAGGAAAACACTTACGGACTATTTGGCATCCACGATACTACGACAAACTGCTACGACCTATTCAAGAAACATTATGCCAACGCTCAGCGTTTCGATGGGGAGCATCACCTGAATGAGAAGGCTCTGCGACATGCTGTGCTGCCGCTCGTCAAGCAGATTCTTGGGATATAGATGAATACATCTTTGCGTGCGACTCCTTATTATATATACGCGCGCGAGTCTTTCCGATGCAAATATGAGCATTTTTTCAAAAAAAGTCCTGCTTTTTAACAAAAAAATGCAACTATTATCTTTTAGTGCGACCCCGTTGGGTATGGTGTTCAAAACTGGTGTCAAAAGCGATGCTGAAAAAAGTTCCGAAGGAACGAAAGATTATAGGATAGGGCGGCAGCCCTATCTCGTCGAAGCACACCAACCTAAAGTGCCGTAGGCACGACAGAAAAAACATCAGTTCTGCCGCGCCTACAGCGTTTTAGTATTGTGAATGTCACAAAGATAGCGCTCGCGCACTATCCTATATTTTATCGCACTTACAGTGCTTATAGTTGGGGTCGTACTAAAAAGCACAAATAACCTATTCAAGAAAAACAAGAACAACGGCTGTATGCAATGATTATACGTGCCTCAGCAAATCCCCAAAATTATCAATGATATAAGTCGGCTTCTGCTCTTGCAACTGTTGGCGAGTCTGATTGCCGTAGGTAACTCCGCACGTGTCGCAGTCGGCACGCTGACCCATTTCTATGTCGTATATTGTGTCGCCAACGACGAGGGTATCTGCAGGACTGATGCCGTAATGCTCAAGAATCTTATTCACCATATCTGGTGCAGGCTTTGCTTCTGCCACCAAGTCTGCCGACATCTTCATCCCTACGCAGTCGTCTATTTGCAGCATCTGGCACAAATACCCCAGACTCTGGCTGCCGCGACTCGTTGCTATTGACACTTTTACTCCATCGTCGACAAGTCGGCGAAGAGTTTCTTTCACTTCGGGGAAGAGTCGAATAGTTGTCTCTTGGTATGAGTAGAAGAGTTCGCGATATACGTCGCAGCATTTGTCGAACAACTCTTTTGTTCCATCGGGGAACATAGTCGAGAAGCATTGTCCGAGCGGAAGACCTATCACGTTTCTTATCTCTGCCTCTGTCCTCTCCTTGAGGCCGAGTTTGCGAAGTGTTGCCTTGGTTGTCTGCACGATACATTCTGCCGTATCAGCAAGCGTCCCATCGAAGTCGAAGACGATTAGTTTGTATTTTTTCATATCTATTTGCACTCACTAAGTTTTACTGCAAGTTCTGGATAGCGCTGGCTTATGTTTATCGGACGATTGTTTTCCATGAAGCAATGTGTGCTTTCTGCCTTGCAGACTACGGTCTCCCCTACTCTCATCGTGTAAGCAAACGTAAGTTTTAGTTGCGACATTGACTTTACTGTCACCTCGGTTTCTATTGTATCCTGAAACTTTGTCGGGTGCAGATACTGGCACTTCACTTCAACCACGGGAGAAAGTATGCCATCCTTCTCCATCTTTTCATATCCGTATCCGAGTCGGTCGAGAAGGTCGATGCGTGCTTCTTCCATTATTCTCACGTAGTTGGAATGATGCGTCACTGCCATTCCGTCACATTCGTAGTATTTTACCTTGTGTTTGTAGGTGTCCATAGTTGTTGGTTCTATCTATTTTAAGTGGCAGAAAAAAATGCGGGGCTGTTTTTTTGTAAAGAACAATTGCCGATTTTTGCAGCACTTACGTGCTATGCAGTCATCTGCTTATAGTCTTTTGCAAGCATGCTTGTAAAGCCTATAATCAGCCGCCTGTACCTTGACTTCGTCAAGGCTGCAAAAATATTTTCAAAACAATTTTGAACAAATATTTCTACCTACTATCCTCATATTAATAGTATGGCAATAAATTGTTGGCAAATTGTTCGATAATTTTTTCAATGGCAATGCATCGCAGATGCATGCAGGTTTGAAATGATACAGGCTTGGGAAAACCAGTTTTCACAAGAATGCAGCATTTCAAAGATGCGAACCTCGTAAGAGGATAAAGGCATTTAAAAAGGATAATTGTTCGAGGGAAAAAATATATTTATCACAAGTAAGTCGCTACCACATCTCCACTGCGCTGATTCCAGATATTCTATATGTTCTATACTAAAAAAGCCTCCCTTTATGCAGAGAGGCTTTTTATTTAATGTTCATAGCTTATTACTTCTTAGCAGCAGCAACAGAAACCTTGCGGAATTCCTTACCTACCTTCTCGAGTTCGAGAGTTGCCTTGCGTACGCGAGCTGCAGCAGCCTTGTTACCTTCTACCTTCTCGATGTCAGCCTTGATAGCGTCAACGAGAGCATTGATTTTTACAACTAATTCTTTCATTTTCGTTAGATTTTAGATTAATATTATTATAAAAAAAATAAAAAAAATTCTTCCTGGTGCATACTATCTCATCAGGCCTGTGCAGGTGAGTTTCACCTTTTTCTTCTGGCCGTATGCGTTGTAATAGTAGCCTTTGAGGTGTTCGCCATTACCGAATCTTGTGATTGTTCCCTCTATGTGTCCCATGCGACGTGGGCCGTCATACTCGTCAAGAACGATATAGCCATTGTATGAGCTGTAGCTTCTGAGCACGAGATTGTAGTACTGTCCTGGGTGGGTCGTATAATAGTAGCGTCCCATCATGCAGTTGTCACCGTACTGGTTGCCACGTGTATCGTACTTGTAAGGTACTGAAAGCTCCATCTGTACTGAATAGCTTCCAATCGTACCACTGAATCTCCAGAACTCCATGCGTGGCATGTCTGGTCCCTGAGGATGCGAATAGTATGGATAATCGTTTGAAAAGCCTTTGATATTTCCTTTGTTACGCGATGAGTTAGGATTAGCCATTCCGACATCAAATGGGTGATTCGGATTACGACCTTCCTTTGCCATCTGTGCACGTGACTGAGCAAATGTAGCAACGCACATAAATGATACTACGACAAAGGCTATCAATCGGATTTTCTTCATACTTAATTATATTGCGATTATTTATTCGGCCACAAAGATAAAAAAAAATATCTGAAACTTCCAAATTTTCTTGCAATTATTTTCATTTTTTGACTAAAAAAACTAAAATATTACGGATTTTTCCCTATAAAAAGCTGTTTTTTATGTGTCGTTCTCATTGACAATAAGATATGCCAGTAGTCACTGGATTCACCTTTTCGCGCGGCGGCAAATGGAGGAAGGCAAATCGTGCATTACCGTACACCTTATTAAATAACGCGCACGCGTGGGCGCACGTGCGCACGCGTATGAGCATAAATGCAGAAATAGTCCTACGTTTTTTGAAATATTTTCTATAGACATCATAGTTTTTATAGAAATGCCTTCCAGCTACTCTCAACGCATTTTTCAGCCTTTCACACCTTAGGTGTCACGCACGTTACTCCTCAGGTGTGAACTATACTAACACCTTAGGTGTAACAAAGGGAACACCTAAGGTGTGGAGGGCTAAGATATGCATCAACAGCTGCGAGCCGACTCAATCACTTGACTGACGACCATCGAAAACTGCCCTAATTGCATGAGGCAGATGGCGGCTTCATGTTCGTTGCGTCGGGCTTCGATTTACCATGAAACTTAATGCAAGACTTATTGATTGAACTCGCTACACGACCTGCCCTGCATTCCGCGAGTTTTTCTGCGTCATTATTCTCACTTTTGCATCGCCAACGAAAACCACTCAACAAAGGTAATAAAGATTGCCAAATTGAGCGTGGGCATTCGACGATTGATACACAAATACTGAATAACACACAAAAAAACAACAACATGAAAAAGCTTAACTTATCCGATGCAGGGGTCTGCATTACCGACCGCTCATCACGCTCGATTACGATTTATTTCGACAATGTACGCTCTATTCCAGCAATAGACAGTGAAGAAACAGCACTCCTAAACGCTATGATTGCACAAGGAGGCAGCGAAGAACGACGTGCCCGACAAAGGCTCGTGGAGGGCAACCTGAGGTTTGTCGTAAGCATCGCAAAGCAATACTTCGGTAAGACGATAAGCCTCGACGACCTGATTCAAGAGGGAAACATTGGGCTCGTGGAGGCGGCAAGTAAGTACGACCCGACGAAAGGTGTCTGCTTCACCTCGATGGCGATACCGTGGATTCAGGGGCGAATTATGTGCGCATTGAACCGATACGGCACCCATATAAGCCGACCAAGAGGCATGGATGTTTCGGTCAGAGGCTACAAAGAGTTTGCGACGAAGTTTCAACAGGCATACGGATGTGCACCGTCGCCAGAGTTCTATGCCGACGCAATGGGTATCGACAGCTTCTCCCTCACACAGGCGTTGGCGTCGGAGCAACAGACCTACAGACTTGAAGACGAAGCGACGCAGATGCCTTCGTGTTGGGTGAATCCGAAAGACGCTCTCGACCGAATAATACTCCGTACAGAACTCAGACGAACACTTTCGGCATTACTCACGGCAAGGGAATTAGGCATCATCTACGACTCGTTTGGGCTCTCTGGACAATGGCTCTCGTTAGACGAACTGATGCAGAAATACACCTTGTCGCGCAGCAGAGTTACCGGCATCCGCGCCTCGGCAATAAGCAAAATCCGCAACTGCAACAACGCCGAATACGTGAGAACTCTGCTGAAAGAAATCATCAAGTTGCGGAAATAACAATCAAAAATACAAGTTTTGCATGTGTGATTTCACGCAGAGTCATTTCTTATAGAAAAACTTTGCGCTCCTTTGCGCCTCTGCTAAAATTCTGAAACATCGTAGATGTTG
>JAUNQM010000006.1:0-11980 GCA_030536165.1 Prevotellaceae bacterium
ATCTTTCTGCGGATACATGGTGGAATAGATATTAAGTCGCTGGTTGATTAGTTTACCAGCACGTCGGTAAGCCTCCTCCATGTCACGGGGGATGTTTACGTTTATCTGCTGCTTACCTATTTCGAGTTTAATACCTAACTTCTCGCTTATTCCCTCTATCATACTGTTGCGTGGGATCAAGGTTTCAAGTTTCTTTCAGTCGCGCGTTGCGCTTTGTGAAAGCGGCAGAGCCGATTACAGGTGTCAGGTTTCAAGTGCTATACACACATCTTTACTCCTTAACTCCTTTCTTTCACCAAGTCAATACATCTGTTCACCTCTTTTATAAGGCGTGTGATTTTATCCTTTGCGTCGGCGGCTTTGTCGGCGTCAAGGTTAATCATCTTTGCCATAAGCAGGGCTTCATGTTCCTTGCGGAGTGTTTCTATCTGCTGCTTCAAGTCTGCAATCTCGGCATCTTTCTCACCCATCTTTCCGAGCAGCACCTCTACATGATGCTTCTGCTCCTTGAATGAGAGTATCATCTGCCTCACGCGTGTCTCAAAGCGTCGGATGTCTTTTTCTTCAGGGTTCATGAATGTTATGGCTTAGATTGTTGCCTTTATTTACTTTTTCTGCTCATCGCCTGCCTTTGGCTTTTCTTTCTTTGCAAGCATCACTACGCGATAAACAAAATCTGTCGTCCACTTCTGTGAGAAACCGAGCTTCTTGTTTATCTGTCGCAGTGTGATACATGTCTTCATCACTCCGGCATCACGATAGTCCATCTTGTTGAAGATGTCGCCTACGGTCTTCTCTGTCATAGTGTAAAGTGCCTTCTTGAAGAACGATGGCATACGGAGTTTGAACTTCATCAGGTTACCCGTGAGCATCATAATGTCCTGCGAATATGCCTGGAACTGATACATGTAAGTCTGAATGTCCTGCGGTTTTTTGCAGTTTTTCTTTATCGACGCATCTATTTCCTTGCAGAAACTATCGTCCATACCATAGAGATCGCTGAGCATTTTCTTGCAGCGGCTCTTTTCTCCCACGCCCAAACGGTTGTTCACCGTCGGCACGTGGAGCGTAGTCTTGAACACTCTCAGGTCAGGCAATGCTGCCATATTGCTGATGCCCAAGTCGGCTGCCATAACGGCTTGGAAATAGACTCTGATGAGGGTCATGAAGTCTTCCATGCCGCCTATCTTGACGTTCTCTTCGGTATTCTTCTTTCCGAATAAGTTTGAAAATATACCCATTGTTTTATATATATTATGTACAAAATTCGTGCAAAGATAATAAAAATAATTCTCATTACCGCCATTTTATTTTTATTTTTCTTATTTCCGTTTTATTTTTTTGACTCGGACTTCATTTTTTCATTTATTTATACTACCTTTGCCTTCGATTTGGAAAAGCATCACTACACATACTCCGAACAGTCAATCCACCTCGACAATGTGCCTAACGCAAGGGACATTGGGGGATATCGTATGGCAGACGGACGCACCATCAAGCATGGGCTTCTGCTTCGCGGAGGCTACCTGAAGGATGCTTCCGAGAACGACGTGCGGCGTCTTTCGGAAGAATACAAGCTTGCCTATATCTTCGACTTCCGTACCGAGGGCGAAGTACGCCACGTTCCCGACTGTTTTATTCCAGGAGCGCAGAACGTGTGGATGCCTACCATCGACCCAGAGACCGAGAAATTCAGCGATATGCATCTCCCGCCTGAGGCTTATCGCACCCTCAACACCTTCTTATACAAGAACTCTTCCGACCCTCTTGTGCAGACAGTCGCAAGTGAAATGTATCCTAATCTCGTCCACAACGAATACACTCAACTCCAGTACGCAGCCTTTCTGCAGACCATTCTGAAGCTGCCGAAAGCCAACGTCAAGGGACGTGGAGTCTTTTGGCATTGCTCACAAGGCAAGGACCGCACAGGGCTCGGCTCGGCATTCCTCCTTATGGCTTTGGGGGCAGACTTCGACATGGTGCTCGAAGATTTCGCTCTCTCAAATGAATTTTATCAGGCAGAAGTCGATGCACTCAACGAGAAGATTGCAGCTCGCGGCGGCACACAAACCGACTTTGACACTGTGCAAGCCTTTGTAGGAGTGAGCGAGAAGAACTTCATCCGCGCCTTCGACGAGATTCGCGAGCGCTATGGTTCGCTTGAAAACTACGTTGACGATATACTCCTCTTCTCCGACACCGACAAAGCCCTTCTACGCGACTATTACCTTGAATAGCAAATATATACAACTCACACAACCGCCCTATTCAGTTCGGTGAATATAATATGATTCTGCGACGAAAAAAGGAGCGCAGGGCCTTTTTTGCAACCTCCCATCATAACTTATTGTTTATCAAAGCTTTTCACACCTAAGGTGTTTCGCGCTTCACACCTAAGGTGTTAGGGGTGGTGACACCTGAGGTGTTTCGTGCCGAACACCTCAGGTGTGAAGGGCTAAACATATAGACAACTTGGAAAGCACTATCAAACGACCTTGTTTCACCGATATAAAAACCGCTCCTTTTATTATCACGGGCGCGCGTTAAGACCTCCATCATGAAGCACCTTCAATTTGCGCGGCGCAAGTCTGCACGCCTCGAAAATATCCCGCAGATTCTTGCCAATTACAAAGATTTTTCTTACCTTTGCAGCCGCAAATCAGCGTAAAAGCGGAGTTCTACGCTTGTCATCCTCCGCTTATGGCAGCGCTTCTGCCAGAAAACAAATTAAAACATAAAGAGCAATGAAAAATGATTTCTTCCGTCGTGAATACGACTCCTACTGCGCTCTGATGCGCAAAGTCCCATCGCTTGCATTGACTATTTTAGTGCTTTCCGTGGTAAGCATGAACCTCCTTGCCAACAAGGAACTGCTCAAAACCTCATGGATAGCGCTCGACTGCGGTTTCGCCCTCTCGTGGTTGCCGTTCCTTATCATGGACTGCATGTGCAAGGTCTATGGTGGCAAGGATGCCACGCGACTGTCTATTCTGGCACTCGTCATCAACCTCATCTTTTTCGGAATCTTCAAGCTCATAGCCCTGACGCCTGGCATGTGGGGAGAGTATTATGCCACAGGACTTCACGAGGTTAACGACTCACTCAACCGCACCATCGGCGGCTCGAGTTGGATTGTGTTCGGGTCGGCATTGGCTATGTTTGTGGCTTCAATTGTGAACTCTATAGTAAATGTTTCAGTTGCAAAACTCCTGCGAAACGATAATTACAAGTCTTTTGCCGTGAGAAGTTTCTCATCGACACTCGTTTCGCAGTTTGTCGATAATCTTGTCTTTGCGCTTGTCGTTTCGATACCTTTGTTTGGTTGGAACATGAAGCAAGCACTCGTCTGTGCTATTACAGCCGCCCTTCTGGAATTGATGATGGAGGTTTGTTTCTCAGGCATTGGCTACAAACTAAGCAAGAAAATGACAAAGCCTGAAACTTGAAACATTATAAAAAAAGAGTGGGTAAGCTACTCATATCGCGCCGCTACAACCTAATACCCTTGCTCCGGTCAAGGCCTGGGGGATTCAAAGGGAGCTGGCCGTATAAGACTTACCCATGTATGAAAAAGTTAGGCTTTCGCCAAAACCGACTGCAAAGGTAGTAATTTTTTATTAAACTGCAACCTTTATACGATAAATATTTTATTTTTCTGCAAAAAAAACACATTTTTTCCTTTTTATTATATGTATTCTACAATAAAAAGGGTTATTCATTCGTTATATTTGCGTGTATATACGCAAATCAGTAATAATAATTGTCACACTCTTGTCTGCAGTGGTAGCAAGAGCGCAATATGATGCTACGTTCAGCCACTACTGGGCGCTGCAACCTTTCTATAACCCTGCCTCTACCGGCAAGGACGCAAAGATAAACATTGCAGCTGCATACGCGATGAACCTCGTAGGCTTCACCAACAACCCAAAGACGATGTACGTTGGTGCCGACATGCCTTTCTATTTCATGAATGCATATCATGGTGTAGGATTAGGATTCGTCAATGACCAGATAGGTCTGTTCAAGCACCAGAACATTCGTGTACAATATTCTTATTCCACACCTCTGTTTGGTGGAAGGCTGCGTATCGGCGCTCAGGTAGGACTGCTCACAGAAAGTTTTGACGGCTCGAAACTCGACCTTGAGGATACTAACGACCCCGCTTTCTTTACATCAGAGCAGACGGGACACAGTGTTGACCTCGGCGCAGGACTCTACTACAGCTACAAAGATTGGTATGCTGGAATAGGAGCGCAGCACCTTAACTCACCAGTGGTAGAGTTTGGCGAAAGAAACGAAATTGACATTGAGGGAACATATTATTTTAATGCGGGAGGCAATATTAAGCTAAGAAATCCGTTTTTATCATTACAACCGTCTGTTTTTCTCCAGACCGACTTTGTCGAGTACAAGGGAGAAGTTACGTTGCGCGGTACATATAATAATGAAGAAAAGAAGTTTGAGGCGGGACTGTCATACAGCCCTGGCACTTCTTTCACGGTATTGCTCGGAGGCAACCTGCACGGCATCAGTCTCGGCTACAGCTATGAAGTCTATACGTCGGCACTGAACATCGGCAACGGAAGCCACGAACTGACTCTTGGGTATCAGATTGACATGAACCTATATAAAAAAGGAAGAAACAAACATAAAAGTGTGAGATTACTTTAAGATGTCCTCGAAACATCGAATTATCGAAACATCGAAATAACAATAAAAAAGAAAACAATAATGAGAATTTTTGGAAGCAAAATCCTTCTCTGTGCAGCCACAACGATGTTGCTTACTGCTTGTTTCAGCAGTAAGAACGTGACTTCGACTGGCGGAGAAGTGACAGGTGCAAGCGGCGCCTCTTTCTCAGAACCAGCTCCTTTCGGCATGGTAAGAATAGACCGAGGCTCGCTTAAAATGGGTATCGAAAAGAAAGATTCGCTCTGGGGACGCGAGACCCCTGTAAGGGAAATCTCTGTCGATGGGTTCTGGATGGATGAGACTGAGGTCACAAACTCTGAGTACAGACAGTTTGTGAACTGGGTGCGCGACTCTATTATCCGCGAAAGACTCGCCGACCCTGCATTCGGTGGCGACGAGACTTACAAGATTGAAGAGGACAAAGAGGGTAACCCTATCACTCCATACCTCAACTGGAAGAAGCCTATTCCAAGAAAGCCAAACGAAGACCAGTTGCGTGCTATCGAAAGTATGTACGTGACAAATCCTGTAACTGGCGAAAGGCTTCTTGATGCAAGCCAGATGAACTACCGCTATGAGATATACGACTATACAGCGGCTGCCCTGAGAAAGAACCGCATCAACCCAGCTGAAAGAAACCTCAACACCGACATCGAAGTGAATCCTGACGAGCAAGTTATGATTTCAAAGGACACAGCTTACGTTGACGACGAGGGTCGTATTGTTCGCGAGACTATCAACCGTCCGCTTTCTGGCCCGTGGGACTTCCTCAACACTTACATCGTGAATATTTACCCTGACACAACTTGCTGGGTAAACGACTTCCCTAATGCCATCACTGAAACTTATATGCGTCAGTATTTCTCTAACGCTATATATAATGACTACCCTGTAGTAGGCGTCACATGGGAACAGGCAAATGCCTTCTGCGCTTGGCGTACCGACTATCTGCTCAAAGGTCTTGGCGGTGCTGCGAAGTTCGTTCAGCGCTATCGTCTGCCTTCTGAAGCTGAATGGGAGTTTGCTGCTCGCGGAAAGCAGGGCACGGAATTCCCTTGGGACGACAAGAATGTTCGCGACGGACGCGGATGCTATTTTGCAAATTTCAAGCCTGATAAGGGTGACTACACACAGGACGGCAACCTCATCACAAGCCGTGTAGGAAACTACTCAGCCAACTCAAACGGATTGTTCGACATGGCTGGTAACGTGGCTGAATGGACAAGTACCGTATATACCGAAGCAGGCATCAACGCCATGAACGACATCAACCCTCAGCTCGAATACAATGCAGCAAAGGAAGACCCTTACCGTCTTAAGGTCAAGAGTGTAAGAGGTGGTTCTTGGAAAGACCCTGAGTCATACATCCGCAGCGCATGGCGTAGCTACGAATACCAAAACCAACCACGTTCTTACATAGGATTCCGCTGCGTGAGAAGCTTAGCAAGTACAACAAGTAAAAAACAGAAAGGAAAGAAATAATGAGTAACTATAGTAAATATAATTTCGTATATAAGATGCAGAGATGGATGGACAGCGTTGCTGGCCAGACTTTCCTGAACTATGCTTATAGCTGGGGTGCATCAATCGTTATCCTCGGTACATTGTTTAAGCTGACTCACCTCCCATTGGCAGACGTCATGCTCTTCCTCGGTATGGGTACCGAAGTGTTCGTGTTCTTTATCTCTGCATTCGACCGTCCGTTCGACAAGACTGCCGAAGGTCAGGAACTCATGACAAGCTCTGCTATTAAACTTGCAAAGCAGAATGAGGGCGAAGAGGTAATAGAAGAAGTAGAGGCAGCTGGAGTTGCTTCTGCAGCCGTAGGTGGTCCGCAGATTATTGTTGCAGGCGGAGGTGGTACTCCTTCTGGCGACATCACTATCAACGGCGGTACAGGTGGAACGGTAAATGTGGAAGGCAATATGCCTGCACCTACCCCAGAGCAATTGGCAGAACTTGCAAACCCTCTCTGGCTGCAGCAACAGCAAGAGAAAACTCCAGAAATGGAAGAGGCACAGAAGGACTACGTCGATGTGCTCAAGAAACTCACCGAAATGCTCAACAAGGTGTGCGAGCAGAGCGAACGCCTCACTACAGACTCCCAGGAGATGGAAAACCTCAACCGCACGCTCACTGCTATCTGCAAGATTTACGAAATGCAGCTTAAGAGCACAAGCTCTCAGGTGGCAACTATCGACCAGATTAACGAGCAGACTCGCAAGATGGCAAGCCAGATTGAACAACTCAACACAATTTATACACGCATGATTGAAGCGATGACCGTTAACATGAAGGTTGCCGCTCCTGGTGTGAACTTAGATAAATAACATTTGGTAATAGGTTTTAGGAGTTAAGACATTTGCTTTGTCTCCGAAAATTCGAAAAATCGAAACATCGAAGAACCTAAAACCTCCGACCAACAACCATAACACAACAATGGCAATAAAGAAAAGACCTGTAAGCCCTCGCCAAAAGATGATCAACCTGATGTATGTCGTCTTGATGGCCATGCTCGCGTTGAACATCTCAACGGAGGTGCTGGATGGTTTTACTATCGTAGAAGAAGGTCTGACACGTACGACCAAGAGCTCTACCCTACGCAACGAAGCTATATATAATGAGTTCAGCCTTGAGGCAAAGAAAGACCCTAAGGTTAGACATAACTTCAAGTTTGCCACAGAACTTAAAGGCAGGAGCGACTCATTATATAATTATGTAGATAAACTGAAGTGGGACATCCTTCGCGAAGCCGACGGTGACGATGCCGACATGAACAACATCGTCAACAAGGACAACCTTGAGTCAGCATCCCACATCATGCTCGCGCCAACATCTGGACAGGGACAGAAACTCTATGATGCTGTCAATGGCTACAAAGACCGCATCTTGTCAATGATTAGCAAGGAAGACGTCAGAAAGATTGTACGCGAAAACCTCAGCACCGACATTCCAAAGTCGATGAAGAAATTAGGTAAGAACTGGCAGGAATGTTTGTTCGAGAGCATGCCTGTTGCAGCAGCAATAACACTGCTTACAAAGTTGCAGAGCGACATACGCTACGTTGAAGGCGAAACACTCCACTGCCTTGCCGAGGAAGTCGGTATCGTTATACCTGATGCTGCACCGACAGTGGCAATGGTAAACAACTTCACGGCTTTCGTCATACCTAACGCCCAGACCGTTACACGCGGAAGCAAGTTCTCTGCAAAGATTGTCATGGCAGCTATCGACAGCACGCAACAACCTAAGATATTCGTAGGTGGCACTCAACTGAGGAATAACACTTACGAGCGCGTATGCACATCATCAGGCGACTTCACCCTCTCTGGTTTCATTGAGATGCTTAGCGAGGACGGACAGCCAATACGTCGTAACTTCACACAGAAATACACCGTTGTTGACCCAACAGCCACAGTTTCTGCCGACCTTATGAACGTGCTCTACGCTGGTTACGACAACCCTATGAGTGTCAGTGTTCCTGGTGTTCCACTCAACAATGTCAGCATGACAATGTCTGGCGGTTCGCTCTCGGCAAAGGGACAGGGTAAATATGTTGCGCGACCTGCAAAGCCAGGCTCACAAGTCACCTTCACCGTAACTGCCAACATGAATGGTACATCACAGCAGATGGGACAGTTCACGTTCCAAGTACGTAAGTTGCCTGACCCAACAGCATACATCGACCTACCATCAGGCGACGGAACCGACCGCTTCAAGGGTGGCTCTCTGTCAAAGGCTCAGTTGATGGGTGTTAATGGCATCGGTGCAGCTATCGACGACGGACTGCTCAACATTCCGTTCAAAGTGTTAAGCTTCGAGGCTGTATTCTTCGACCAGATGGGTAACGCTATACCTCAGAGGTCTGAAGGTGCATCATTCTCTGAAAAGCAAAAGAGTCTGTTCCGTTCACTCTCACGCGGCAAGCGATTCTACATTTCAAGAGTCGTAGCCATAGGTCCTGACGGAATACAACGCACACTGCCACAGGCAATGGAAATCATAGTTAAATAACAAGAGTTCAAGATACCTGTTATATAGAACAACTATAAAACATAGTGAATCAACCAACAATCGAAATATGAAAAAGTTAATTGTTTTAGCATTAGTTCTCATGTCAGTCGGTGGAGGCTACGCACAATCATCAAAGACCGTAGCAAAGAAGGTAGCAGCAAAAGCCACAGCGACTAAAACAACGGCAGCAAAGAAGACTACACAAAAGTCTTCATCGTTGGTAACAGAACGCCAGAAGTTGCAGTTCCCTACATCACTTGCCATGCCTGAGGATGTAGTATGGCGTAGAGACATCTACCGCGAACTCGACCTGAAGCAGGCAGAGAACTCACCAATGTACTACCCTGTTGAGCCTAACGGAAAGCAGATGAACCTCTTTACGTTCATCTTCCGCCTTGCCATAACCAACAACCTGCCAATCTACCAGTATCGCTTAGACGGTAATGAGTCATTTGCAGCAGCCGACAAGGTTAACGTAAAGGAAATGCTCGACAACTATAGCATCTTCTATGAGGAGAAAAACGGCAAGATTACCGTTGACAACAGCGACATACCTTCAGCTGAAGTATTGAGCTATTATATTAAGGAGTCGTCATACTACGACCAGAACACTTCGACGTTTGCAACAAAGGTATTGGCAATCTGCCCTATCTGGCATCGTTCCGACGAGTTTGGCACAGGCTCAATGAACTACCCTCTCTTCTGGGTTCAGTACTCTGACCTCGAGCCGTTCCTCAACCGTCTGACAATGATGACCTCCGACTACAACAATGCAGCCGTGATGAGTGCTTCCGACTACTTCACTGTTCACAAGTACAACGGAAAGATCTACAAGACCAACAACATGCTCGGTCGCACCCTCTCGCAGTATTGCCCTAACGACACAGCAATGCGCAAGGAGCAGGCACGCATCGAAGCAGAACTCGCTGCTTTCGAGAAGACTATCTATGGTGACACAGAGAAACGCGACTCGTTAGACAGCATTGCTAACGCCAGCGTCAAGAAGGCAAAGAAGGTAAAGGCTGCCGACAATAAGACTCGCCGCAGCACATCGTCTTCATCAACGGTCACAAAGAAGACCAAGACCAAGTCAGCATCGTCGTCAGCATCATCAGGCTCAAAGATATCCGTCCGCAGGGAAAGACACTAATTCCATGTACCATGTACAATTTACAATGTACAATTATGGACAGATAGATTGGTTGATGGTTGTCGGTTGTGGGTTTTCGGTTTAACCTATAACCTAAAACCAACAACCAAAACCTTCGTAATTGTTCGTGAGAAAACGACTTGGAAACACGAAACTTTGCCTATCGTATATGAAACGTCTTATACTCATAATCACATGCTTTGCCCTGACACTTATCGTGCCAGCGCAAAGCATGTTTAAGTTTGGAGTACGCGGCGGACTCAACCTCACCCAGATGAACTTCTCCGAGAATCCTTTCAGCAAAGACAACCAAGCAGGATTCTTTGTAGGGCCAACATTGCTTATCAATATTCCAGCCTCAGGCATTGGCTTCGACATCTCAGCCATATACGACCAGCGAGGAGGTGATGTTTACGACAAATCACTCACGCAGAAGTCCATCGCCATACCCGTAAACATCCGTTTCGGGCTGAACCTCTTTGGACCTCTGGGCATATTCGTCAAAGGAGGACCGCAGTTTGCATTCAATGTCGGCGACAAAGAGTTTGACTGGCTTGACGGCAGCCAATATCAAGTAGCAGAGTCAAACCTCACACTAAACGTAGGCGGAGGATTCCTCATAATGAAGCGCTTTGAAATCTTCGGGAACTACAGCATATCATGCGGCAGGACAGGCGACGGCACTTGGCGAAATATCCTCACCGGCGAAGAAGAGACATTCCGCCAAGACAACAAAGGCTGGCAGCTAGGTGCCACATGGTATTTCTAAAAGCCACACACCCATGAAACACTACCTCTCCCCTATTATCAAGGCCATAATCCTTGGCATATTACTTTTCCTTTTCGACCTTATCATAGACAACGTGTATGAACCGATGCATTATGCCTGGACATCAATCATCCTTGCTGTCTTCATAGAATTGTCTCAATATCTTGAAAGCAAAGGCTGGAACTCTTGGTCGAAAATCATCAGCCTATTCAAAAGGAAGTAAACGCAGCTTATCCCTACCACCAAGACCTATTCGGCTGGCTATATGGTCTTATAACTAACATTAATGCCGATTTGAGGCTACCATTTATCTTCATTAAAAACGTCCGTATTATCAGGGGCAATTTTCTATATTATTCAGGCCAAAAATCTATATAAACGATACCTGTTTTCTATATTATGTCGCTGTCACACTAACACTCCCACTCCGAAGAATATTGTCATCAAGAATGTGCTGATGACGAGCATCGGGAGCATGGGGTCTAAGGCTTTGTCTTGTCGTGTCCAGACTATTTTAAGATGAATGATAAACAGCGGAAGCGTGGCAACGTATATCCAGCTTGTCCATGAAGTGAACGTGATAGTCGTGTAAGCAAGCATTAGCAGCCATCCGAGTGTGATAAGGAACGTGTGATACATCCTTGCGCGGTATGCACCAAGACGAATTGCGACGGTCATACGTGTTCGAGCGTCTGACTTCATATCGCGGATATTGTTCACGTTGAGCACAGCAACGCTGAAGCAACCGATTGCTGCGGCAAGTAACCATATATATATATAGGTAAGGTCGCGCGAGCAAAGATAGTACCCACCACCAGTCGTGGCGAGTCCGAAGAAAATAAACACGGAAACGTCGCCCAGTCCTCTGTATCCGTATGGGTTCTTGCCAAGCGTATAGTGCATCGCAGCCCATAGGGCACAGATTCCCAAGATAAAGAATATTATTGATTCCAAGCAAAACAGCGACCCGAAGGAGAAGTATATCATCAGAGTTCCAAACACGCACGACAATACTGCAAAGATTGTGATAAGCCGTTTCATTTCGGGAATGGTCATCGTGCCGTCTTGCAACGAATAGTGCATCCCCTGACGGTCGTCTGTATCGGTTTCATGGAGTGTATCGCCAAGTTCGTTTGACATATTCGTCAGCACCTGAAGGCAGATGGTCGTCAGTATCAGCATCGATATTGCCAACCAGTTTTCATATCCGTTGGCAATGGCAACAAAGATGCCGGCAAGTATTCCCGACAATGACAATGGCAGCGTGCGCAGACGCATTGATGTTATACAAGCTTTTGGTGAAAACATTGTTATTTACGATTTACAATTAATCCTTGAACCTGAAACTTGAAACC
>JAUNQM010000006.1:11990-22646 GCA_030536165.1 Prevotellaceae bacterium
CTCTCCCACATACATACGGCAAATGCCGAAAGTGAATGCCTTGTGCAGCACATTTGTGTATCCGCAGTCGCGCATCGTCTGCATCCATTCCGCCTTGCGTGGGAACTTCAGCACTGAATCTGGAAGGTAGGTATATGCCGACTTATCGCCAGATATTATCCCTCCAATAATCGGCACTATCTTAGTGAAATAAAGTATGAACGCCCATGCTAACAATGGATTGTCAGGCGTTGAGAGTTCAAGTATAACGAGTTTTCCTCCTGGTTTTAGCACACGAAGTATCTCCCTCAGACATTCTTCTCTATGTTCGAAGTTGCGTATTCCAAAGGCTATCGTCGCACGGTCGAAACTATCGTCGTCGAACCTCATGTGTTCACAGTCGCCCTTCTCCCCAGATATCTGGTGGCTCATGCCGAGTTGTTCCACCTTGCGAGCCATCACGTCGAGCATGCCCTCTGAGAGGTCGAGTCCTTGCACCGTAGTTTCCTTATGCGCTTTCCTCGCGATGGCAACACTAAAGTCGCCCGTCCCGCAAGCAATGTCGAGAATACGCTGCACCTTATCTTTCTCTACTATATACTTCAGCGCACGGCTACGCCAAGTCTTATCGACTCCTGCCGACATTATATGATTCAGTTTGTCGTATTCCGAAGCAATGGAATCAAACATCTTTTCTACGTTTTCTTTCTTCCGTTCCATCTATTAGATTTTCAATTTGCTTTATCGTCGAAAGTTTGAAATATCGAACCTATAACCTATAACCTAAAACCCTTGCTTGCAATACTCTATTGCGCGGTTTATGTATTCAAGGAATGGCTGCGTGGTACTAAACAGTTCAAGCGAACGCTCGACTGCATCCTTGCTTGTCATGAACTTCATGTCCGGAGCGTAACAGAGGCAGAAAGTCTTCAGTTTAAGATACTCCGCCCATGGCGAATCAGCAGGGAAACCATTCGGCACACGCTTCAATGCAGACTCCTTGTCCACCTCAAACAGAGGCGACACCTTTGTCTTGATTATCCTATCGAGCTCGCCATTGTCGGCAATTATATCCTCGCGCAGCACCTTCAGCACCTCAGGCTGGAAACGATAATCGCCTGCTGCCAACATGTGTCCGTAAGGATACCCCTCACCTCCCGTGCCTATGTGAAAATAATAGCCAGCATAACCCGACTTCTTTCCTTTTGGGCATACATACGCACCCATATGAACCTTATAAGGGCTCTTATCCTGCGAGAAACGCACGTCACGGTATATGCGATACGTGCAATCTTTCACCGTAAGATTCTTGATTCGTGGGTCAAACTGTGCACATCCTGCAATAAGCTGCAAAGTAATCTCCTCAAACTGCGCCTTCGCATCGAGGTATTGCTGCTTATGCTCCATGAACCATTCGCGATTATTGTTCTCCCGCAGTTGCTGAAGAAATTTGATTATGTCTTTCATAAGATTTCGCACCTTTTATCATTGATTAAACAAATCATCCATCAAAACTTCGCTCTGCACCTTGTTCCAATATTGATTATGTGAGACGCCATACGTCGTTACCATTGTCAGATGTAACGCACTTCGCGTACCTGTCTCTTCACGAAATGTTATCATCTTCCGATCCAAATCCTCGGCATACTTCTTGTCAATTGCGTACTCTCCGTTACAAAACTTCATCTCGCATATATTTATAACATTATCGCCACGAGCAATTACCATATCAATCTGTGCACCCTTACCACTCCATGAGCATACATTTGACACTATTCCACCTATGCCAAGTGCGTGCTTAATCTGAGCGACATGCTGCAAACAAACCCGTTCAAATGCTAATCCCTTCCAAGCATTATGCTCATTCGAAAGGCATGTATGACTCCAATACTGTTCATCACTAAAGGCATTCTTGCGGATACAATAATAATAGAATAAGGTATAATTGTCTATCAATTGGAACAAAGCGCCATTTCCTTCTTTATTAAATGCCACATAGCGTCTGACAAACCCACACTGCTCCAATTCATCAAGCACTTGGGAGAATGTGCCTCCATCTTCAAGCTTTGTGCTTCGTAATATTTCTTCACGAGTCAGTCCTGAACGCCGCTTTGTCAATGCCTCTATCACTTTAAGATAGTTATCTGGACGCTTGAATAATGTATGATACAATGCCTGAAACTCATCCTTAAGTTTTGCATCTTCCACAAAAAACAGTTCATCTATATTTTGTGAAATACTATTTCCTCGGTGAAGGAAACTCCAGTAATAAGGAATCCCACCCAGTATCATATACATTTCAAAAATATCCTTCCGCTCCATTACAAGCCCAGCGGCACGTGCGTATTGCTCGCACTCTGTGAGAGTGAATGGCATCAACTTTATCTTCTCGGTAAATCTACCACGCAAGCCTCCTTTGTCTCTCAACAAGTTTTTCGAAACCCACGATGAGGCACTTCCGCAAACTATCAACACAATATCCTTTTCGGCTCTGCTCGTGACCCATCCATTCCAGAAATGCTCAAGCGCGCCTATCATGTTAGATTTGGGTGTATCCATCCAAGGTAACTCGTCAATAAATATCACCTTTTTACCTGCAGGCGCTTGCATTATCAGTTCTTTGAGCATGCCAAAAGCATCACTCCAGTTCTTTGGTATGTTACACTTCTGCAAACCAGACATTCGGAGTGAATCGCGAAATGCGCGCAACTGCTCTCGGTAATTGCCACGCGCTACACCTGTGTGTTGAAAAGCGAACTTATAATGGAATGTTTCGCGAATCAAATATGTTTTACCAACACGACGGCGTCCATACACTACACAAAACTGTGACTCGCTATTATCCAACAACGATAACAACGTTTTCTGCTCTTTTGCTCTTCCTATTAGCATAAACTCTTTTTTTTGCTTTTCCGCTGCAAATATAATAAAAAATACGCTATAGTCAGCGGAAAATGTAAAAAAAATGCAAGTTTCCGCTGATTATAGCATCATTTTGAGGTTATAGGTTGTCGGCTTGGGTTAAAATGAATCTATAACCAAAAACCTTATTTCTTACTTTCCTTGCTTTGCGGCATCGCGCTTCTTGCGCAGGTTAATGCTTTGCTGAATCACGTCAATATCCTCGTAATCCTTCACAATCTTCTTCGCTATTTGGCGGTTGCGCTCCTTGTCGTGAAACGGGATGTGCAGCTTTCGCATTATCGAGAACGGAATATAGTTCACGGCTTTCGACACGGTACTAACGAAGTCGAACGAATATCCAGACGGTTTCGGAGCATTCTTCACTATTTCAGAAAAGTGCTGCTTATCAATCAAATCACGCTTGTTATGCCCGAACACCACAAGGTTTTTCAACTGCATGAAGAAAGCAATCGAGTCCAGCTTTATGCTATCGCGCCCCGAAACATACTCTCCCTGTGCGGCAACATTCATTGTCACAGCAAAAGCTAAAAGTATCACAGCAAACCTTTTCATCGTTTGCAAAGGTAGTCAATCAGCATACAAAAGCCTTTGACAAAACAAATTTTAACTCAATTATTAGAATCTTTTAACCCTAATGCAGTAGTATCATGCTGCTCTCTAAAATTTTCATAAAAAAATGATTTTATGCAAAAAAAATTGCAAAAAAGCAGGACTTTTCGCGGAGAATGGCTCATATTTGCACGCGCGCGAAATATAATAAGGTGTATTCACGCACACACTCGTCATCCTGAACTTGATTCAGGATCTCCTTAGGGGTGCTCAATTGTCAATTTTCAATTATCAGATAAACAAGCCCTCCACACCTTAGGTGTCGCACCTGTCACACCTCAGGTGTTAGGGGTGGTCACACCTCAGGTGTTACACATGAAACACGTTAGGTGTGAAAGGCTGTTGCACACGACGAGTCATGTAATCATCTATGACTGCATCGAAGTTGCTCTCGTTCGAAAAAAAATCAAAAATAAATTTTGTTTTTTTGCTCACTTATTCGTAACTTTGCAGCGTAACTAAAGACAAAACTATAAAATTGAGTCGAAAAGACCAAAGAAAACTTACAAATAAAACTAATAATAAACCTTACAATTATGTCTATCAAGAAACATCTAAAGTTTGTGTTGGCAATGGTGATGCTTTTCGTATCTGTCAGCATGTCAGCGCAGACAACAGTCAAGGGTACTGTAAAGGACACAAATGGTGAGGAGGTCATCGGAGCCACTATCCTTGAAAAAGGAACAAAGAATGGCACGACCACCGATTTGAACGGTCACTTTACCCTGAAAGTAAGCGGCAAGTCACCGCTGGTTATCTCTTACGTCGGCATGAAGACGCAGGAGGTGAGCGTGGCTGGTAAGTCGTCAGTTAATGTAACCATGCAGGAAGAGAGCACAAGCCTCAACGACATTGTGGTCATCGGTTATGGTACAATCAAGAAGCGCGACCTCACAGGTGCTGTGACATCTGTCAGTTCGGAGGACATCGTAGCCAGTCCTGTCATGAACCCTATGGAGTCATTGCAGGGAAAGGTTGCAGGTCTCGACATCACTAAGGAATCAGGCCAGGCAGGTTCTGGAATCAATCTCCAACTGCGTGGTAACAGAACTATCAGCGGCAACGGTAACCCTCTGTTCATTATCGATGGTATGCCAGGCGACTACAACACACTCAACCCTAACGACATTGAGAGCGTAGAGGTGCTGAAGGATGCATCATCAACAGCTATCTATGGTTCGAGTGGTGCCAATGGTGTTATCATCATCACTACCAAGAGTGCAAAGGAAGGCAAGCTCGTAGCAAACTTCAATGCTTACCTCGGTATCAACGGATGGTCGAAGACACCAGAGATGATGTCGGGCGACACATTCCTTGATGCAAAGCGCGAAGCTATGATAAACGCAGGCACGTATGTCAACGACGAGGAGATGTTCGGCACGGCAAAGGCAAACTACTATCAAGCATACCTCAAGGGACAGAACATCGACTGGGCAAAGGAACTGCTGAAGACAGGCGTGATACAGAACTACTCACTCTCACTGAGTGGTGGTACGGAGAAGACAAAGGCTTACATGTCGTTGAACTTTGCAAACGAGAATGGTCAGTATAAGGATGACGAATACAAGGTATATTCATCTAACATCCGCGTGGATCACAAGATTAACAACTTCCTGTCGGCAGGTGTGAACACTCAGATTTCATACGTTCACCAGAACAAGCCTTTTGCTAATATCGAAGACGTATATCCTAAGTTCCCTTACGGATCAGTAACAGATGAAAATGGCGAATACGTTACATTCATCAACGACGACAAGGACTTTATAAACCCACTCATCAACAACAAGAGCAACTACAGAAACCAGTCGCAGAACTTCCGCATGTACTTCAATCCGTACATCCGCGTGACTCCTCTGAAGGGCTTGACATGGGAATCTCGCGTAAATGCATCCATCACTTATTCTAAGTCAAACAGTTTCCAGGGCAAAGGCTCATACAACTACTACAAAGGCAACGAAGACGTAGAGACTGCAACAAGGGCTTCAATCTCTCACGGAAACGGATTAAACTATAAGTGGGAAAACATTCTCACCTATAACTTCAAGATTAAAGAAGCACACGAGTTCACGCTGACAGGCGTAACATCATGGTACCACAACCGTTCGGAAAGCGACAGCCCTATGGGTGTCGGCATTACTGAGAACACATTCCTGTGGTACAACCTCGGCAACTCAATATCAAAGGACATCAGTTCTTCTTACTCAATGTCGAAGGGTATGGCATACATCGGCCGTATCAACTATTCATTCTTAGGTCGCTACCTCCTCAGCGCATCTATGCGTTGGGACGGTGCTTCGGTTCTTGCCGACGGACACAAATGGGCTTCCTTCCCTGCTTTCTCTGTAGGTTGGAGAGTATCTGACGAAAAGTTCATGGCAAGCACACGCAACTGGTTAGACAACTTGAAGGTTCGCGTATCTTACGGTGAAACAGGTAACGGCGGCATCGAGCCTTACACTTCTGAGACATCACTCGAACAATCAAAGTTCACTTTAGGCGGACAGCTCATTCAGCCTGTCTATCTGAATACTCAGGCAGTATCAAACCGCTCGCTGCAATGGGAACGCTCAAAGAGCTGGAACTTTGGTATCGACGCAAACTTCTTCAACAGCAGAATTAACCTCGTGCTCGACTACTACATCACAAACACAAATGGTGTGTTCTGGTCAAAGAAGTTGCCTGTAACGAATGGTGCTTACAGTTTCAACACTCAGTATTACACAAACGTCAACCTTGCAAAGACTCGCAACAGCGGTATAGAAGTTGCGCTCAACACTCGCAACATCGAGACAAAGGATTTCTCATGGAGTTCGGCACTCACCTTCTCTTATAATAAGGAAGAGATTAAGGGACTCGCATCAGAGAATAACGTAGTCAATGGCGACAGGGTTTATGCTCTCGGCCATGCAGTAAACGAGTTCTACCACTACAAGGTAGATGGCGTATGGCAGGAAGACGAAGCAGCCGATGCAGCTATCTTCCAGCGCGTGCCAGGCGACTTGAAGATTGACATACCTGGAATCACACGCCACGTTGACACCGATGGTACAATCTATTACACAAAGGTGAATGCCGATGGTCAGACAGTTCGCTACGATGCTTTGGCAGACGAAAACCTCTACACCATCTCAAGTGCCGACATGCAGCCACTCGGACACAACTCACCTGACTGGAGCCTCGGCTTCAAGAACACATTAGAATACAAAGGCTTCGACCTGAGTATCTATATGTATATGCGTTGGGGACAGATGATAAAGTACAACATGCTTACCAACTACGACCCAACTGTCGCAACACGTAACTTCCCAACTTATTTCCTTGACAAGATTGGAAGCTACTTCCCTGTGCTCAATGCTAACAAGGGCGCAAATGAAATTACTGAATTCTCTGGACTTGCATTCGTCGATGGTTCTTTCTTCAAGATTAAGAACATCAGCCTCGGCTACACATTCCCTAAGAATTGGCTCTCAAAGGCTGGCATCGAGCGTATGCGTATCTACGGAACTATCACAAATCCTGTTATCGTTGCAAAGAGCAGCCTGCTTAAGGACTATGACCCTGAGCAGAACGGAAACATGAACTACCCTCTCACAAAGCAACTCGTATTTGGTGTAAATATTTCATTCTAAATTATCCGTACAACCGTACATAATAATAAGGAACAAGATTATGAAAAAGAATATAATTAAATCAATTAGCATCGTAAGTTGTGCTTTGTGTCTTCTTTCATCATGTTCACTCGATGAATACAACCCTAAGGAAGTGACAGGTGATGAGATTCTGGCTACTTACGACGGCATCTATGGCATGCAGGCAGAATGCTACAAGCCAATCTACGGACAGCTCTTTACCGTATTCGACTACCTCTCAATGGCAGAATGTGGTACTGACATCTGGTGGCATTCAAACAACAAAAAATGGGCAGAACAATTGTTCTACTACGAGGAACTTACCACCAGCACAGAAAAGGCATGGGACAAGGCATTCACTCAGGCATACAGTGCCCTCGGTATTGTCAATACAGTCATTAACCGTTGCGACCAGATAACCGAGAAGACTGAGGATGTTGCTATCCTCAAGGCAGAGGCAAAATATCTGCGTGCGTTCTACCATTTGTTGCTCACAACATACTATGGTCCTATCACACTCGTTACCGAAGAGCCTGCAGACAATATCAACCTAACCCCTAAGCGTAACACTTTGACAGAGATTTACACATCAATCACCACCGACCTCAAAGAGGCTATCGACGTGCTCCCTGTCACTCCGTTTGAAGGCAACCGTGCCCGCGCAACAAAGAAAGCAGCAAAGGGACTTCTCTGCCGTGCTTATATTCAGGGCGCAGGTCAGAACCTTAGCGAGAACGGCGTATCTTACTGGCAGCGTGCTCAGGAAGAGGCTGAAGAATTCATTGCTAACAAGGCAATGTATGGTGCTGACCTCTACGACGACATTTCCGACACATGGGCTGACACTAACAACCGCAAGAACAAGGAAGCATTGTTCGTTGCAGCAGGTATTGACGCATGCGAAGACCTCGACACATACGGATACGCAAATTCAGGCAACAACAAACTGTTTGCTCATTGCTATTGGGGAATTTCAAACCTCGCAGACCTGGACAACACATCGGACTACGCGACAAGTTACCTCTACGGCAAGACCAACGAGAGTCACCTTGCACCTTCATACTACCTGCTCCATTGCTTCAACCCTACATGGGACAAGCGTTGGGAAAACACATTCCAGACTGCATTCTTCAACTACTCAATGGTTAATTCAAGCGACGCTAACTACAGCTACGCAAAGAGTCAGGTCAAGGTGGTTAAGGACAGAAGCCGCGACTTCTGCACGAAGTATGGTATTGATGCAGGCATGAAGAACAAGCCTATCTATCCGTATGTTGACCTCAAGATTACATCATTCACAAATGGTGGCAACCAATACACCGGTCGCGTATGGCCTTTGGGCGTGACAAGTGGCGACACTGCAAAGCTTGAGACCGTGAAGAAGATTTATGTTGTCGATTACCCTGTAGCAAAAGACGACAACCGTTTCTTCCTCTATCTCTACCCTAACTGGGCAGATGAATACAAGGACGGATACGACAAGACTGGTCGCATCTACGCATCAGTAGCCATAGACGACCTCATGACTAAAAACAACTCACGCTATGTAGCATCTGCATCCGAAATGACAGCAATTCCTGATGAGACAAGCAACGTATGGCAGACTTGGCCATCACTCAACAAATTTATCTGGAACTACGAAGGCGTTTATAATTCAAACAATCTCCAGATACGCAATGGCGACATCATGGTTCAGCGTTTTGCTGAAATCTATCTTATCGCAGCAGAAGCTGAGCAGCATCTTGGGAATAGTGCAAAGGCCGCTGAATACCTCAACGTTCTGCGCGAAAGAGCAAAGCGTGCATCATACACAGGCGACGTTAAACTGCAGACAGCTACCGAGGACGACATCTTCGACGAGTATGCACGCGAGATGTGCGGTGAGTTCCAGCGCTGGGCAATACTTCAGCGTCACGGACTTGCTACGATGAAGTCACGTCTTAAGAAGTACAACGTGCGTGCAGACTCAGCATTCGTCGATCGTTGCTATTGGCGTCCAATCTCGGGAACATTCCTCCAACAGATTGACAACACAGAGGAATACGGCGACAACGGCTACGGCACAACAGCCAAGTCAGGCTTAGACGGCTACTTGCAGTAAGCCTTTGGAACAATAATCGTACAACCGCATAACCATATAACCGCATATGAAAAAAGCGTTATTACTATTAGCAATAGGCCTCACAAGCCTTTCTGCAAGCGCTCAATCTAAGTATATTGAGTTGAAGAACGGCAACGAGAATATCAACTGCTCGTTCAGCGATAATCCAAAGCTCGTGTTCAATGAAGGCGAATGTTCGCTTCAGGCTCAGGGCAAATCTACCGAGTTGAAAGAGATTCAGAAGATTACCTTCGTCACTTTCAAGAAAGGCGATGCCAACCTCGACACAAACGTCGATGTAGCAGACATAACTACCGTTGCATCTCATATCCTCGGCAACACTCCGTCTGACTTCCTGAAAGACGCAGCCGACGCCAATAACGACAAGACAATAGACGTAGCAGACATTACCACCATCGCTACTATGATACTCAACTAAGCGAAAGAAGCACCAATAGTTGAATAATCAAATACCCCACTCAAAGCACCAAGACAACTACAGTCCTGGTGCTTTTTTCGTCATTTCAAATGCCATTACCTCCACTCGAAGAATAGATCTTGACGAGTTGTTCAGACCAATCGACGCACTCGTCGTTAGTCGTCACTTTACACGTCCGTTTAACCCAAATCGGTCATTAGGACTTTTTGAATATTATGCCATCGGCATAAGACGATGTAACCAGCCATAAAATGGCTGGTACAAAGAAAAGGTGTTGGCATGCCTGCCTTTAGGTAGGCGACAGCATTGACAATGGTCGCATACCCAAAGGCATGCTTATAAGGCCCCACCCTAACCCTCCCCCGTAGGGAGGGAATATGGGGCTACATCCAATAACGGCAGGCGTTGATTGATTATGTTGACGGCAGGCTTTCTAATGACCGATTTGGGTTTAACTCGGGAAAAGTTTTGCGTAACTTTTTAGCCTCACCTGCAAAAACCTGTGCTATGAAAAGAATAGCAGGATACGCATTTGTATGACTGCTATTCTTTTTTCCTCGAACAATTTCTCAACGACTCATAACTACATCGTCATCCGTCCATACGTCATCCTGGACTCCGCTTGCGCCTGAGCACCTACTGGAGCGCAAGAATCGGCTCTGCCGCTTTCACAAAGCGCATCGCGCGACTGAAAGAACTTGATTCAGAATCTCTATCACAGAGTATGAGATTGCGGGTCAAGCCCGCAATGACAAGGGGAGGGCGACTGTTTTTAACACAGGCTTTTGCAGGTGACCCAAATTTTATCGATTAATTTCGCAAACATCGGACATCCTGCGACAGGTTTTGATAGCTAAAATGGATAGAAATTTATGTATTTTTGGTATGAATTTCGGCCTCGGCGATAGCGTTGTCAAAATGGATTATAACGCAAAAGATTGATTGTTAGTCAAATAGTGTTTTGTGTTGTCATG
>JAUNQM010000007.1:0-8351 GCA_030536165.1 Prevotellaceae bacterium
TATTCTCCTGCGTCCAAACGACGAAGGTAAGGCAAAGAAGAACCTGAACTATTACACGAAACTGGCTTACGAAGCATCATACAATGCCGTTGCAAGTAAGTACAAGAAGAGCATCGGTAAGTTTATCGGCCGCACAAAGACCGTATGGATATTGCTCGTGGCTTCGTGTCTGTTGCTGGCATTCTTCATGAAGTCATTGCCTAACGGATTGGTTCCTCAGGAAGACCAGGGTGTAATACTTGCAGAAATACGTACTGCTCCAGGCTATACACTCCAGCAGACAGATGCCGTACTTGACAAGGTGGAAGCAAAGATAAAGAAAATACCAGAACTGCAAAGCTATGTGCGCGTTGCTGGTTATGGTATGGTGTCGGGCGGTGGTTCGAGCTACGGAACATTCGTAGTAAGACTGAAGCCGTGGGATGACAGAAAGGGCATCAACCACATGATAGACCTTGTAATAGCTCGACTTTACTATGACTGCGAAGACATAAAGGAGGCTGTGGTGCTGCCGTTCCAGATGCCACAGATTCCTGGTTACGGTACGTCGAACGACATAGAACTTGTGTTGCAGGATCAGCAGGGAGGCGACATGTCTGTCTTCTATGGTCATGCGCAGAAGTTCCTTGCCGAACTGCAGAAACGTAAGGAAGTGTCGGCGGCTCTGTCGTCTTATAGCGAAAGTTTCCCTAAGTATAAGGCTGAAATAAACGCAACACAATGCGACATATCAGGCATCTCACCTCAACAGGTGCTCAATACTCTCGGCAGTTATTGCGGAGGTGCATTTATCGGAAACTACAACCAGTTCGGTAAGGTCTATCGTATCATAGCAAATGCCGCACCTGAATACCGACTCGACCCGACTTCGTTGAGCAACATGTTTGTCAAGGTTGGCAATGGTTCGATGGCACCGCTCTCGCAGTTCGTCACACTTGTGCCGGCCGTAGGCTCAAGCACTCAACGCCGATTCAACCTCTTCCAAAGCATAACCTGTTCAGTAACACCTGCCGAAGGCTTCTCTGATGGCGATGTGCAGAATGCAATAGCTGAAGTTGCCGAAGAAGTAATGCCTGCTGGTTACGGATATGAGTATGGAGGCATGTCGCGCGAGCTTGCAGAAAATAGTAAAGGCAATATGACGGGTATAATTTATGGAATATGTATATTCCTTATCTATCTCATTCTCGGTTGCCTCTATGAGTCGTGGCTCATACCGCTTGCAGTCCTTTTCTCTGTGCCGTTCGGACTTATGGGTTCATTCGGTGTATCTTACCTCTTAGGACTCGAAAACAACATCTATCTCCAGACAGGAGTCATCATGCTTATCGGTTTGTTGGCAAAGACTGCAATCCTTATCACAGAGTTTGCCGTGGCACGTCATAAGCAAGGACTTTCTATTGTCGATGCAGCATTGCAGGCAGCCGAAGAGCGTTTGCGCCCGATATTGATGACCGTTGCCTGTATGGTAATAGGTATGATTCCGCTTATCGTGGCAGGTGGTGCCGGTGCTAATGGTAACCGTTCGCTTGCTATCGGTGTCACAGGCGGTATGATAGTTGGAACTATAGCCCTCGTGTATGTTGTTCCTGTATTTTATATAATCTTCCAGAAACTGCAAGAGAAAGTGTCTGGTCCAATAAAAGAAGATGACAATGAAGAAGAGTAATATAACATTATGCTTGTTGACCGCAATGCTGCTCACAACGGCATGCGCTTCGCTGAAAGAGACGTATAAGTCTGACGTAGAAACGCCATCCAACCTTTTTGGCAGTGAAGGTGTTACTACTAATGAAAGCAATGCCACATCGATAGGGACGCTTGCATGGAGCGACTTCTTCACCGATGCCAAGCTTCAGGCTCTCATAGAGAAGGCGCTGGTGAACAACACTTCACTCAAAGATGCTCGCATGAAAATACAAGAAGCTGAGACAACGCTTGCCTCTACAAAGCTTGAAGTCTTTCCAACCGTGGCTCTTGCTCCTCAAGCAGGTTACACTCGCTTCGATGGAATTGAGCTGAAGACTTACAACATTCCTCTTAACGTAAACTGGGAACCAAGTCTTTTCTCACGTATCAAGAACAAGAAACTTCAGGCTGAAGCGCTTAAGAATCAGGCAGCAGATGCAGAGTGCGCTGTGCAGTCGCAGCTTATCGGTAATATTGCCAAAGCATATTACCAGTTGATTGCTCTCGACCGCGAACTGGATATAATGAAATCGACACTTCAACTCTGGAATAAGTCGCTCGAAACTCAGCGTGCACTTGCACAATACGGAAAGGCTTATTCTACTTCGGTTGACCAAATGGAAGCGTCACTACTTGGCGTGAAGGCACAGGTGGTCGATGTTGAACTCCAGATACGTGAAGTTGAAAACGCCATATGCCTGTTACTCTCGCAGACACCGCAACACATTGACCGCAGTGGATGGTCGATGCTGCAGATGCCAGCAGGTATGGGCACAGGTTTACCTCTTGATATAATAAGGAATCGTGCCGATGTGCGTGCGGCTGACAGAGTAATCGAGGCTGCGTTCTATGGCGAAAAACAAGCAAAGGCTGCGTTCTATCCTACGCTCTCACTCGGCGGCACTATCGGGTGGACAAACAATGGGCTTACTTCGGTCGATCCTGGTAAGATTCTACTCAATGCTGTTGCGTCTCTCACTCAGCCAATCTTTATGCAAGGCAAACTGAAGTCGCAATTGAAACTCAGTCAGATTCAGCAGGAAGAAGCAAAGAATGCCTACGTGCAAACCATTCTTCAGGCAGGAAACGAAGTGAACAATGCTCTCGCTATCTATCAGAAAACAAACGAGAAGGTGGCAATCTACAAAGACCAAATAGCAGCGCTTGAGAAAGCATACAGCGGAACACAGGAACTGATGAACCACGGCAAGGCAATGTATCTTGAAGTGCTTACGGCACAAGAGACACTTCTCAACGCTCAGTTGAGCGAAACCCTCAATCAACTCAATCGAACCCAAGCAATCATAGCACTCTATATAGCATTAGGTGGGAATTAAAAGCCCCACCCTAACCCTCCCCCGTAGGGAGGGAAAAGCGAAAAATCGAATATTTAATCACCCTTTAAAAAACAAACATTATGAACTTAAAAGGCACAAAAACAGAAAAGAACCTGATGGAAGCTTTCGCAGGCGAGAGTCAGGCACGTAACAAGTACACTTACTTTGCATCAAAGGCAAAGAAGGATGGGTATGTTCAGATCGGCAAGATCTTTGAGGAAACAGCCAACAACGAAAAGGAACATGCAAAGATATGGTATAAACTGCTAAACGACGGCGTCGCTGATACGGTTGAAAACCTTAAGGCTGCAGCTGAAGGTGAGAACTTCGAATGGACAGACATGTACGACCGTATGGCACGTGAGGCTGACGAAGAAGGCTTTACAGAGATTGCAGAGAAGTTCCGCATGGTTGGCCAGATTGAGAAAGAGCATGAAGCACGCTATCGTCGTTTGCTCGCCAACATCAACGAAGGTATCGTGTTCAGTCGTGAAGGCGACATGATTTGGCAGTGCTCAAACTGCGGCCACATCGTTGTTGGAAAGCAGGCTCCAGAACTTTGTCCAGTATGCGCACATCCACAAGCATACTTCGAACTTAAGTCAGAGAACTATTAGTCGCTGTTTTGAGGTGTTACGGTTATACGGTTTTGAGGTTATACTGATTTGTGTTATGTCTTCAACCGTATAACCGTACAACCGTAATTTAAGAATTATGAAAAAATCATCCGTTATCACATTAATTCTTTTTTGCGCTCTCTTATTTGTTGGATGTTCGAAAGACGAACCGGAAAGCGTGCAAGGAATAGTTGCACAGGAAAATTTAGAAACCGCCATCATGAATGGTGAAAACTTTGACCGTGCGCAGCTTATTCGCATTGCCATCGATAATATGCACAATTCCTATGCGCCATATTCCAAATATAATGTATCAGCTGCTGTAGTTATGAGTTCCAAGAAAATCTACACAGGAGTCAATGTGGAGAACGCTTCGTATCCAGCAGGAATATGTGCAGAGAGGAACGCCATTTTCCATGCCATCGAATGTGGAGAGACGAAGATTCTCGGCATCGCCATCGTAGGAGGAACAAACAACACCATCAATGACTACTGCCCTCCTTGTGGAATATGTAGGCAGGTGATGAGAGAATTCTGCGAGCCAAATAAGATGCACGTCATCTTTGCAAAATCCGAAACAGACTATAAGGATATGACTCTTGAAGAACTCCTACCAGAAAGTTTTGGCCCTGAAGCATTGGAATAATAATAATCTTATATAACTACGCATACGCACGTGAACGTCTGCGTAGTTATGAATATAAAAAAACATACGTTGATACTTTCTATCAAGCACCAACGTATAACCTATTTACAAATAAATAATCTTCAGTATAAAAACTGGAATCGGTTTTCCTCCTCCAGTTCCCTAAGCCCGAAGGCTTTGGGGAAATTTGGAAACGAGAGTTTCTCAACTACCGTAGTTATCCTTAAACAATCTTTGTTCTTTATACCGAATAAAAAACTAACCTATTAACAAAATTACTACTAACCTAAAACAATCTATTAACCTTTTGACGATGCAAAGGTAGGAAGTATTTAGCTTCTTTCCAAACTTTATTGCATTTTTTATGTAATTTCCTATACTTTTATTGATTTATATCAATGCAATTATGTAAACTATTTATGTTTGTTATCGTGCACATGTAGCGAAACGGTGTAATCAATATACAAAATGTGTCATTTTGTCACATTTCGCAACACGAACCAAAGGTGCATAAGTATCGTTGTAGGCTTGCCATAATATTGACACATGATGTCGAATCTTTCCTTCAGCGAAGCCTTATGATTTTGTGTCGTATCGCCTTCTTTGAGATAGTCGGCGAGTATGAGGTGCGTGTTATGGAACGGAATTTGATTGGCCTCTGCTTGCCTCATGATGCGTATGCACCAGTCGAAGTCTGCTGAATGACGATAATTGAGGTCGTAAGGGAATTGCTTTGCAATGTCTGTGCGCGCATAGAAAGCCTGGTGACAGACGAGCATACCATTGCGGAACGACTTCCACGTGAGTTTCTCTGGCGGCGAAAGGCGTCGGCGTCCGAGGTTGTGACGCTCGTTGCTTACAATGTCCGTATTACCATAGATTACTGCAGGTAGCGCTTGTTCATCTATGTTGCCGAGGCTTGCGATAATATGACTCACAATGCGTCCATTTGGTAGTGAGTCGCCTGCGTTGAGGAAGCAGACATAGTCGCCAGTTGCCATTCGTAGCCCTTTATTCATTGCATCATAGATGCCACGGTCGGGCTCGCTGATAATCTTAACTGTATGTCCGTTGTCACGCATGTCGGACTTTTGCTTGTATGCTTCGGCAATCTTCACAGTATTGTCTTTCGATGCGCCGTCGATAATCAGATGTTCAATTGCTTGATAGTCCTGCGCAAGTACGCTATCAACGGTAAACGGCAGCGTTGCCTCTGCGTTGAATGTTATGGTGACGTATGTAATGGTTAGCATAGTTTCGAGTTTTTCTTTGAACTAAAATAAAAACCTCTTCGGGCGAAGAGGTTTTATTTTTATGTATTTAGTACCTTAATATCTGTCCTGGTACCACTTTGAAGTCTTTTCCGATATGGTTCAGCTTGCAGATTGCATCAACCGTTGTGCCACGTCGCTTGGCAATACTGTAAAGCGTTTCGCCTGTTGCGACCTTATGGAAGCCTGTCGATGGTGAGTTATAGACTTCTGTCGAACGACTGATTTCCGGCACTTCTACCACTGAAGGTGAAGTTGGAGTCACGTTTGTTTGTGCCACAGCTACGTCCTTGTCGGCTGGCTCTTGCTGAGGTTTTGCCGATGCGTAGTTACCGCTTGAGTTTACGCTGCCCACGTTGATAGTAGCCATTGTGCGGCGGCTTGCTGCGTTAGCATCGCGCTGATATGTGTTCTTGCGATATACGTAGTAGTTGCCTGTCACATCCTGATTGTAGAAGTCAAACAATACCGCTGGGTTGAGGGCAACGCCGCAGAGACGAGTCTCGAAGTGAAGATGAGAGCCTGTACTGCGTCCCGTGTTGCCACCGAGACCGATAATATCGCCCGCACGTACTTCTTGATTCTCGTGGCAAAGGTGCTTCGAAAGGTGACCATATACGGTTTCAAGTCCATTGTCGTGGCGTATTACGACGAAGTTTCCGTATCCACGAGGTTCGTTTCTAACTACTCTTACTCTTCCGCTGAATGCTGCGCGGATAGGGTCGCCCACATACACTTTAACATCGAGACCTTTGTGCTGGCGTCCCCAGCGCGAACCGAAGTTTGAAGTAATCTTCCTGCTCGTCGTTGGCATGCAGAAATCGCGGAGGTCTATCTTAAATGTATCAGGGAGTTGTCCGTAAGAGTGGGCAAACTTGTTGTTCCAATCTGTATAAAGGTTTGTTGCTGGCGAGAAGTATTCTTCAAGCAACATAATTTTCTGAAGTTCGAGTGGATCAACCGTATTCATCTTCCTATCTACCGGAGCCTGACGCGCCAGCAGGTCCTGTGCAGGTGCCTGAGCGCAGCTAAAAATCATCATGATTCCGATTGATATTGTCTTGATTCGCTTTAGATTCATACTCATCAGTTTTTAGGTTTATGGGCTATATTCTTAGGTTGCAAACTGGCAACCACCAATCAATAGCCGAAAACCTTCGTTTTATGTTTTCGATGCAAAGGTAGTAAAAAAATGACTAATATGCAACCTTCTTAACACTGTTAGAACTTTTTTAACACTTCCGAAGGTGGGTCTTTTACATATAGTTTCCCACGTCAGGCATACTACAGCAAAGATTTCTGACCAGCAACAGCAAGCCTTAAATTTATTAAATAAATGTATCTTTTCCTTAATATTTTGCGCCGTTTTTCATAGTTTCGGCCGTGATGGAGGTCGTCTGATTGGTAGTTTTCATACCGTCTTTTTTGATATAAGCCATCTCCAAGGCCTTCACACCTGAGGTATGGCAGTTGCAACACCTAAGGTGTGACATATCCCAACACCTGAGGTGTGACACGTGAGACACCTGAGGTGTGGAAGGCTGGCGCAATTGATAATCGAAAATTGATAATTGAGGGCGTAAATATACCTTATATAATTACGCGCGCGTGCAAATATGAGCCATTTTGCGGAAAAAGTCCTGCTTTTTTGCAAAAAAATCGACCCCCACCAACGCCATCCTGAACAACGTCATCCTGTAATCGGCTCTGCCGCTTTTACAAAGCGCATCGCGCGACTAAAAGAACTTGATTCAGGATCTCCATCGTTGCGTGCAGTCTTCCTCGTAACGTAGGAGATTGCGGGTCAAGCCCGCAATGACGATGAGGGCAGACAAAAAAGCAAGCCTTGTAGTGAAGGCTTGCCTTAAATCGTATCTATATCTGCGTCATTCTACGCTGACCATCGTTGTCTTCAGATCTTTTCTATCAGAGCTTGTGCCATAAAGTAGTTCGTATTTGCCTGGCATGGTGCGCATTGTGTTTGTGCTTTCGTCGAAGCACTCGAATGCTTCCTTGTCGAGCGTAATCTCTGCATTGGCGGTGGCCCCAGCCTTAACGTTGACGCGCTGATAGCCACGTAGGCTAAGTTTCGGTCCGTTGGTATCGTCAACTCGACGCAGATATACCTGTACGACCTCTGTGCCTTCACGCTGTCCAACATTGCTAACAGGCACCGTCACCTTTATTTCATCGTTTCCGTTAAGCGAGAGAACGTTCTTGCTGAGTTTTGCATCACCGATGTTAAAGGTAGTGTAGCTCAGACCATAACCGAAGCAGAACAGCGGTTCTTCGGTCATGTATCTGTATGTGCGCCCCTTCATTGAGTAGTCCTTGAAGTCAGGCAACTGGCTCGTGCTCTTATAGAATGTGACTGGCAGCTTGCCTGAAGGGTTGTAGTTACCGATAAGCACATCGGCAATAGCGCGGCCGCCTTCCTCACCTGGATACCATGCCTGAAGTATTGCGTCGCACGATTCCGACTCAGGCACGAGTGCCATTGCCGAGCCTGAGAAGTTGACGAACACAACCTTCTTCCCTGCCTCATGCAGTTTCTTGAGGAACATGCGCTGCACCTTTGGCAATTCGATGTCGGTGCGGTCGCCGCCGGCAAAGCCTTCAAGATTGACTGGCATCTCCTCGCCTTCGAGACCAGCAGAGATACCACCGGCAAAGACAACAGTATCGATGCCACGAAGTCGTGCTATGAGTGCGTCGTAGTCAACGTCTTCCTCAATGCCAATCTCAACCTTGATATTGGCACCGTAAGTCTCTATATGCGAGAAGCGAATCT
>JAUNQM010000007.1:8361-22588 GCA_030536165.1 Prevotellaceae bacterium
CAATATTATACTCCTTACCAGCCTCAACGTCGATGAAGTTACGCGTGTCAGTGGTGCGCCATGTGTGGTGGTGAACGAGCGATTTACCATCGACCAGCACTTCAAAGTCGCTGATTGACTCGACGTCGAGCAGAACTTTTTCGCTCTTCTTTGGGCGGAAAACGGTCTCGTATTTAGCCGAGAACCCCGTGAGGTTCACGCCAGGCGCGAACTGATGCTGACCGAAGGTTGTCTCACTGATAGGAGTCGTGCACTGCTTTGTTGATACAGGTTTACCTTCCCATGTGCGGTTGTTCCAGAAAGTTCCGAGGAAACCCTTCTTGCCATTGAATGAGCATTGGTCGTAGTATGACGTAAGCACCTTTGTGTTTACAAGGTCGCAACCCTTAAACGATACAATCTTACCCTTGCCAAACTTCTCTTGCATGCCTTCGAGCAGAGAGGCGGTCTGGTTAGGAGTACCGTTGTAGTTACCCCACATCAGCACTTCGTCGTTGAAGTTAGGACCTATGACGGCAATCTTCTTGCCCTTGCTGAGAGGCAGCACATTGTTGCGATTCTGGAGCAGGGTCATGGTCTGGTGAGCCATGTCGAGCGACGTTGCACGGTGCTGTTTGCTATTGAGAATCTCCGGTCCAAGCTTTGACCACTCAACGAGCGACGGATCGTCCATCTCACCTAGTTCGAAGCGTCCTTCCATCAGACGGATAACATGCTTATCCACTTCCTCTTCAGTAATAAGACCAGCCTTTACTGCCTCTGGTATATTCTTATACATGTAATTGAATCCGCATTCAACATCAGTACCTGCCAATGCGCCTTTTGCAGCAGCATGGCGTGGCGTAGAAGCAGTCTTGTGCGAATTCCAGATGTCGGTAACTGCACCACAGTCGGATACGACCATGTATTTGAATCCCCAGTCGTTGCGCAAGATTTGCTGGAGCAGACGAGTGCTGCTGCAGCATGGTTCGTCGTCCCAACGCTGATAAGCACACATAACCTCCCTTACGTCACCCTTCTGCACGGCAGCCTTGAACGCTGGCAGATAGGTCTCCCACAGGTCGCGTGGCGATACATCATTTATATTGTCAACGTGACGCGATGGTTCCGGACCGCTATGCACGGCAAAGTGCTTGGCGCAGGCATAGAGCTTGCGATACTTCGTGTCGCTTGGTCCTTGCAAACCACGAACCACCTGCACGCCGAGGCGTGAAGTCAGGTAAGGGTCTTCACCGTAAGTCTCCTGCCCACGTCCCCAGCGAGGGTCGCGGAAGATGTTTATGTTAGGCGTCCATACCGATAGGCTATGGAAGCGTTGGTCGTCGTGTCCGTCACTAATCCATTTGTTGTAAGCCGCACGTCCTTCATCGCTTACCTGCGTGAAGACGTTGTAAATCATATCGTCATTGAAGCTTGCAGCCATACCGATAGGTTCGGGATAGACAGTCACATTACCCATGTTGGCAATGCCGTGGAGAGCCTCGCTCCACCAGTTGAACTTCTTTATTCCGAGGCGAGGAACGGCCTCAGAGATGTCGAGCATGACAATCGACTTCTCCTCGAGAGTCATACGTTTGACAATGTCGCATGCCCTTTCGTGAGGCGTGAGCGACGGGTCTTGATAAGGTAATTTCTGTGCGCTTGCCGTAAGAATCGCGGCAACGCAAGCAATGGATAATGCAAATCGTTTCATAGGCTTTTATACAGTTTTAGGATTTCATGCTGCGAAAATATTAAAAGTTTAGATAAAAAACAAGAAAAAAAACATTGTTTTTGCCCTACTTCATTATTTTCCTAAAAAATAATTCGTAAAATACAGGACAATTTTCTTTTTTGTGCTCATATTTGCATTTGGAAACGCTCACGCGCGTATATATATAATAATGTGTTATCCTTTTCACCTGGCAAAACACAACGAGGGCAGAGTTGAGTTGTCGCTCACTCTGCCCTCGGACTATGATTGGCTTACAAATTATCAGTTTATTACACTACCTTTACGAGGAAGTAGTTCTTCTTGCCGCGCTGAACAAGGAGGTAACGGTCGTTGATGAGGTCGTCGGCAGTTACTATCTGGTCGAAAGCCTGTAGCTTTTCCTTGTTGAGTGACACACCGCCGCCCTGCACGAGCTTGCGCATTTCGCCTTTGCTTGCGAAGATGGCTGCGTCTTGCGTGAAGAGGTCAACGGCTGGCTGGCCTAACTTGTCTTTGGCAATCTCAAACATAGGAACGCCTTCAAACACGCTGAGGAATGTTGCGTCGTCGAGGTGTGTGAGACTTTCCTTTGTGCCTTTGCCAAAGAGAATGCCTGATGCTTCGACTGCCATCTCGTAATCTGCCTGTGAGTGAACGAGCACTGTGACTTCCTGTGCGAGTCGCTTCTGCAGTACGCGAAGTCCTGGGTCGGCCTTGTGCTGTGCTACGAGTTCGTCGATTGTGGCTTTGTCGAGCGATGTAAATATCTTGATGTAGCGCTCTGCGTCGTCGTCGCTGACGTTGAGCCAGAACTGATAGAACTTATAAGGTGTGGTGCGCTTAGGGTCGAGCCAGATGTTGCCACTCTCTGTCTTACCGAACTTCTTGCCGTCGGCCTTAGTGATGAGTGGGCATGTAAGTGCATAGGCTTCACATTCATTGCCAAGTGTACGACGGATAAGTTCTGTTCCTGTAGTCATATTTCCCCACTGGTCGTTGCCACCGAGCTGGAGTTTGCAGTTCTTTGTCTTATAGAGATGAAGGAAGTCGTAGCCCTGAAGGAGCTGGTATGTGAACTCGGTGAATGAGAGACCATCGCGTGCAGTTCCGTTGAGGCGCTGCTGTACGCTTTCCTTTGCCATCATGTAGTTTACGGTGATGTGCTTGCCCACTTCGCGTGCGAAGTCGAGGAAAGTGAAGTCCTTCATCCAGTCATAGTTATTGACCATTTCGGCTGCGTTAGCGTCGTTGCTTTCGAAGTCGAGGAACTTTGCCACCTGTGCCTTGATGCACTCTTGGTTGTGGTAAAGAGTCTGTGAGTCGAGAAGATTACGTTCCTGGCTCTTTCCTGAAGGGTCACCAATCATACCTGTTGCACCACCAACGAGGATGATAGGCTTGTGACCGCAACGCTGCAGATGGCGCAGCATCATGATGCCACAAAGGTGACCTATGTGGAGTGAATCGGCAGTAGGGTCGGTGCCGAGGTATGCGGTTACCATCTCTTTTTGTAAGAGTTCTTCAGCGCCTGGCATGACCTGTGCCAACATTCCGCGCCATTTGAGTTCTTCAATAAAGTTCTTCATAACAAATATTTTGATGATTCGATTTTTCCTTACGGTACTGGGTCGTAGCCTGAACCTCCCCATGGATTGCAACGCAAGATACGCCAAATGGCTAATGCCAGACCTTTTATCGGACCGTGTTTCCTTAATGCTTCAATAGCGTATTGCGAACATGTTGGAGTGAATCGGCATGCGGGTGGAGTGAGTGGCGATATGCATTTCCTGTAGAATTGGATAGGCAGGCAAAGCAGTTTGACTATGTATCGCGATAAGACGTTCAATTTAATGGACTTTTAAGATTTAAGACAAGCATACTTACCGAAACATCGAAAAAACTCCGAAACATCGCCCCAACAACTAAACAGCAATTTTGTTGATTTTGTTCAGCAACGACACGACTCTGGTCGTAACTTCTTCTGATGTAAGCATTCTGCCCGACATCCAGATGAAGGCAATGGCAATACTCTTGTTTGCAAGTATGTTTTTGTTTTTGCGATACGCCTCTCTCACTTGCCGCTTAATTCTGTTGCGGTCAACGGCATGCTTGAAGTGCCTTTTGGGTACGCTAATTAAGATTTTGTTTCCATCTTCGACTGGCAGAAAGACTGCGCGCAATGGGAAGGCGGCGAAGGAATGGCTTGTCTTGCCGTTGAATATCTGCTCGATGAGTCGGAAGTTGCAGATGCGTTCGTCTTTCTTTAGCGTAGCCGGAAACATGTTTTCTTTTAGCTATTAGTATAACGTCAGACGATAAACACCTATCACTTTGACTTTTGCTCTTTGACGAGATATTGCTTCAGCGCAGCAGTCATCGATGGGCACTCTGGAGTTGGAGCTTCAACCACGAGATTGAGCTTCTCCTCTTTTGCACGCGTGGCTGTTGCCGGTCCGAATGTTGCTATCTTAACTTTCTTTTCAGCAATGTCAGGGAAGTCTTTGACAAGAGTGTTGACACCTGTAGGGCTGAACAGCACTACAAGGTCGTAGTCGAAGGTCTCACCTTCCTCGAAGTCGTTGCTCACGGTGCGATAGAGTATGCACTCCTTGTACTTCAATTCTTTGGCATCGAGCACGGTGTTAATCTCGTTGGTATGTACGTCGCTTACAGGAAGCAGGTATTTTTCCGCCTTATGCTTTACCATAAGCGGAATGAGGTCGGCAAGTTTTCCTGTTGAGCCATAGAAGACCTTGCGCTTGCGATACTGCACATACTTCTGTATGTAGAGTGATATGGTCTCTGTGACGCAGAAATACTTCATCGTCTCAGGGATATTAACTCTCATCGTCTTTGCCATCTGGAAGAAATAGTCGATAGAATGGCGCGACGTGAACACGACAGCGGTGTAGTCGAGTATGTTGACCCGCTGTGCGCGGAATTCTTTTTCGGATATACCAACAACCTTGATGAAAGGTCGGAAACAGACACTTACTCCATTCTCTTTTTCTAAGTCGTAATATGGAGACTTGTCGCTTGCGGGCTTCGGTTGAGACACCAAGATTTTACTTATCATTTTCCCAATGTAATTGTATTTATCCTAAACTTTTTCCCATTATCCCATATAATATGAGAGCGGGAATTATTTCGAGCGTGCAAAAGTACAAAATTATTTGCAAAAAACCGCTAAATCGGCGGAAAAAGATTGCATATTGCTTGTAAAAAGTCATTATTTTGACGATAGAGACTATTGCGACTGTGCAAATTAACATTATTCGCACTGGTATTTCGGTATAGACTTGAAGCAAAACTACAGGGAAGAGCATGATGCCTTCGGCAAGTAGTATAATCGAGAAGATATGGTTCCAGTTCTGGGTGTCTTTTTTCTCGAAAAAGGTCCAGTTTACTATATTATATATAATGTATCTCCCGAACACATATAAGAACATTATCCCGATAATGCTCCACAAGTTCCCCTTGCCAAGATATGAGTATGCAAGTATGGCGAACATCACGATTGACTGCATGCAAAGCAGCAACTGGAAGTTGCCTTCGACCGATGACTTATAGAAGCTGGAGTAGTCCTTTGTGTAGATAAACGAATCCAGTTCCCTGCCCAGATAGTCGCGGATAGAACCTAACGAGAGGGCAATAATAAGGAAGCATACAAGCAGCAGCGACGTGACAAGTGTGTCGCCACTCAATGTATATGGGATTGGCTGCACGTCGATTCCTATAAGCAGAGCTTGTGATGTTTCTGATAGGGACATGGAGGGGATTTACTATTTAACTATTTCTTGCGCTCCGTAGGTGCTCAGGCGAGCAGAGCTCGGAGCCCAATTTACTATTTAGTAGATGTGAAATATAGTATGAATCCTAAATGCCAAACGCTTCCTTGAGTCTGTCAACAAGGTCGAGTTTCTCCCAAGTGAAGAGTTCTACTTCGATGACCTTTGTAGGGTGGTAGTTGCTGGTGAAGGTCTTCTTTACCACTTCGTTCTTACGTCCCATGTGACCGTATGCAGCTGTTTCCACATACATAGGCTGACGAAGTTTGAGAGTTTTCTCTATCATCTTCGGACGGAAGTCGAACATCTGGCTTATCTTCTCAGCAATCTCACCGTCGCTCATGCTGACATGCTTCTTGCCGTAAGTGTTGACATAGACGCTGACAGGCTCTGCCTTGCCTATGGCATAGCTCAATTGGAGCAATACCTCGTCTGCAATACCTGCTGCAACCATGTTCTTTGCAACATAGCGTGCCATGTAGGCAGCACTGCGGTCAACCTTGCTTGGGTCTTTGCCTGAGAATGCACCACCACCGTGTGCACCACGGCCTCCGTAAGTGTCAACGATTATCTTGCGGCCCGTAAGACCTGTGTCGCCGTGAGGGCCACCGATGACAAACTTACCAGTCGGATTTACAAGGTATTCTATGTCATCGTTGAAGAGGGCAAGCATCTTCTCGCTCTTAATCTGTGCTTTTACGCGAGGGATGAGTATGTTTTCTACGTCATCCTTTATCTTTGCGAGCATCTTTTCATCTTCATCAAACTCATCGTGCTGCGTCGATACGACTATGGTCACAATGCGCAGAGGCATGCCCTTCTCGTCGTATTCCACTGTCACCTGCGACTTTGCATCGGGACGAAGATACGTCATCTCCTTGCCTTCCTTGCGTATTGCTGCAAGTTCCTGCATTATCTTGTGCGAGAGGTCGAGGGTGACTGGCATGTAGTCTTCCGTCTCGTTGGTTGCATATCCGAACATCATTCCCTGGTCGCCAGCGCCCTGCTCTTCGTCTGAGCCTCGGTTTACGCCGCGTGCTATGTCGCCGCTCTGCTCATGTATGGCAGTGAGTATGCCGCATGAGTTGCCATCGAATTGGTATTCCGACTTCGTGTATCCAATGCGATTGATAGTGTCGCGGGTTATCTTCTGTATGTCGATATAAACCTGCGACGTGACTTCGCCCATGACTATTGCCTGTCCGGTAGTGACAAAACTTTCTATTGCACAGTGTGCTTGTTCGTCGTATGCGAGGAACTGGTCGAGCAATGCGTCGGATATCTGGTCAGCGACTTTATCTGGATGTCCTTCAGATACTGATTCGGATGAGAAAAGATAATTCATATTTATTTCGTTTTTGCGGTATCGTAAAAAGCACTAAACTGGTTGTGGGTTATGTCTTCAACCGTATGACCGTACAACCGTTATATGAAAAAAAAGAGGAAACAGTTCTAAGTGTTTCCTCTCATATCTCGTTGACGTTTTTATTCTCTTTTATTAGTCGAGGCTATTGATGTAGAGAGCGAGACCCGACTTGATGTTAGCAGCCTTGTTCTTGTGGATGATGTTAGTCTTTGCCAACTTGTCGAGCATCTTCTGTACTGATGGGTACATAGCCATTGCCTCTTCCTTGTTTGTCATTGCGCGCAACTTGCGTACAGCATTACGCATTGTCTTTGCGTAATATTTGTTATGCAGAGTCTTTGTCTTTGTCTGACGTATTCTCTTGATAGATGATTTGTGATTTGCCATCTCTAAAAGTTACTTTTTTATTGTTCTTTTGTTTCTAATCGTAGTCCCTAGCAGAATCGAACTGCTCTTTAGAGAATGAAAATCTCTCGTCCTAGCCGATAGACGAAGGGACCCTTGCGTTTTTTAGCGGATGCAAAGGTAGTAATTTCTTGAGAAACTGCAATACCTAATGACGGTTTGAATGCATGTTTTTATATTTTTTTAACAAAACAGACAAAAAATCCATGCTTTTTTGAGGAAAAAACGATAGCTTTTCGTAAATTTGCACTCATGTTAGCAAAGGAAAAAGGCATAGTATTACACTCTTTCAGGTATGGCGACGACGGTCAGATAGTGTCGGTGTTTTTCGCGCGTGAAGGCATCGTCTCGTTTCTCACCAAGTCGATGAAGGGGCGTCGCAATAATAATATAAGGTATATGTTGCAGCCTCTTTCCGTTGTTGACGTGGCTTTCGACTTCCGCGCGAATCGGCAGTTGCAATACTTCAAGGAGATGAAACCGTCGGTCTTGCTTGCCGACATCTACGAGAATCCGTTGAAGATAACCATCGTCATCTTCCTTGCCGAGGTGCTCCGCTACGTGCTGAAAGGCGAACGCGAGAACGAAGAAATCTTTGCATTCATCGAGCGCAGCATCCTCTGGCTTGAACAAAGCGAAGCCGACTTCTCAAGCTTTCACATCGTCTTTCTCGCAAATCTATTGCGCTATCTGGGCTATGACCCTGCCTTCGACGATGAATATTCTGCCGTCACTGATGAGATAAAACGCCTCATGGCACTTGACTATGAGTCGATGAATCTACATCTTACCAACCATTCTGATAGGAACGACAAGGTCGAGGACTTGCTCACCTACTACCGTCGTCATCTGCCAGAGTTCCCACAGCTTAAATCGCTTGAGGTGCTGAAAGAAGTCTTTCGGGCATAAGCGAATCAATATGCCGTAGGGGTATCTGACAAGCATTTTTATAGTTCCTCCCACAACTTGAATCATCTTTCGTCGCGTCTCATCGCAGGACTCATCACTATGGCTTTTGCAAGTCGTCGCATATACTCGAAAAAAGTTTTGAAAAACTTTGCCGGAAGTTTTGCAAAACTTTTCCCGAGTTAAACGGACGTGTAAAGTGATGACTAATGACTAGTGATGCGACGACTTGCGTCGCGTGAGAAAAACCATCGCAAGTATTGATAAAAAACATAGACAAAGAGCCCCTCTATCTCCCCTCCCCTCGTAGGGGAGAGTTAGATTCCCTCCCTACTGGGAAGGGGGTGGGTTGGGCCTTGGTATTGCATTAATCCCTGATCGGTCATTAAAAAGCCTGCCGTTAGGTAGGCAATATTGTAGCCAGCCATAAAATGGCTGGTATAGTACGCATATATAAAAGCATGCCTTTGGGTATGCGACCATTGTTCACGATGTCGCCTACCTAACGGCAGGCATTCAAACACCTTTTCTTTGTACCAGCCATTTTATGGCTGGCTACATTGTCTTATGCCTATGGCATAATATATAAAATCTCTAATGACCGATTCGGGTTAGTCGATATTACGTGGGCACAAAAAAAGCCAGCCATGATTATGGTTGGCTTTTTTATTGGACTTATGGTAAGTCTGCTTCTATGCAAAAGTTATCTTTCCGCTGTCGAGGTCTTGCTTTGGCATTTCGGGTTGCATGGTGACTACGCAACTCTTGATGCTCTTGAGATGTTCGACTGTTCGTTTGTATGTTGGTGTGACATCGACCTGTTCGATAATGTCGTCGTTGTCGAGGTCGTCCATCTCGAAGATAAATACTTTTGGACGATTCTTATGCGGCACGTTAGATTCTGTGCCATAGTAATGTTCGCGTATAGTTCGTCTTGCAGCTTCTTTCTCGGCTTTCTCTGCAGCCTTCTGTGCATCGAGCTGGGTATATTTGCGGTTGTGCTCATCCATGCCCGATATGCTGTCGAGTCCATAGCCAGTTGCAATGATAGTGACCTTGACCTTTCGTCCGAGTTCACGTTCAGTACTAAGTCCCCATTTAAGTTCGAAGGCTTGGAATTTTGAAAGGAAGTTGTGGACGTCGCCCATTTCTTCCATTGTAAGTCCGTTTGCGCTGTCGTTGTCGTCGCAGAAGGATATGGAAAGGAGTATTTTCTTTGAAGAATATACATCGTTGTTGTTGAGGAGTGGTGAGTTGAGCGCGTCGTCGATGGCTTTTTTGACGCGACCTTCTCCTTCGCCGTAACCAGTACTCATGATAGCGACGCCACCGTCCTTGAGTACAGTCTTCACGTCGTTGAAGTCGAGATTGATAATGCCTGGTATTGTTATTATCTCGGCAATGCTTTTTGCTGCAACGGTCAAAGTGTCATCGGCTTTGGCAAAGGCGTCGAGCACGGTGAGGTGTGGGTATATTTCACGGAGGCGTTCGTTGTTGATGACGAGCATTGCATCTACATTCTTCGACATCTGCTCAACACCGTCGAGAGCCTTGTCAATCTTTAGTTCGCCTTCAAAGCAGAAAGGAATGGTTACGATGCCCACGGTGAGTATTCCGAGTTCTTTTGACACGCGTGCTATTACAGGCGCAGCACCAGTACCGGTACCACCACCCATTCCTGCTGTGATGAATGCCATCTTTGTTCCGTCGGAGAGCATAGCGCGGATGTCGTCGATGCTTTCCTCAGCAGCTGCACGTGCCTTTTCGGGTACGTTTCCTGCTCCTAAGCCTTCAGATCCAAGTTGAATCTTGGTTTGAACATTAGAGTCGGTCAGAGCTTGATTGTCGGTGTTGCAAAGCACGAATGTCACGTCGTGAATGCCTTGTCTATACATGTGGTTGACGGCATTTCCGCCACCGCCACCAACACCTATGACTTTGATTATGCTGTGCTTCGCTGTAGGCTCGCCAAAGTCGAGCACGTTAGGGAGGTTGTTGAAATCTGTTGCTGCCATAATATTGTAAGTTGTAAATTGTATGTTTTGGAGTTAAAGGAGTTAAGAAGTTAAGTGAGTTAAGGCATGTGCCTTGAACCTGGAACTTGAAACCTATAACCGAAAATTGTTATTCCTCTTCTTCAACCATTTTCTTTATAGTTTCCCATACTCCAGCCAAGAAGCCTTTACGCCCTTTTTGTCCTTTTCCCCAGGTTTTGCTTTCAGGTTCTGGCTCTGGCTCTGGTTCTGGTGTAGGTTCGTAAGGTTCCGGCTCTGGTTCTGGAGCAGGTTCTTCTGGAATTGGAGCAACAGGTGTTGCACCGAACAAATCGCCAATGATGATTTCATCGCCAGCGCAGTTCTCATTACCCTTAATCATCAGTCCGAGCGCTACGTTAAGCGTGCCATTGTTTGACGAAGCCAAGTCTATCTTTGAGAATACCTGTCCGCAGATGTTCTTCGCAATTCGTATCTTATTGGTTTGTGCAAGTTTTGAGAAAGCTACCTCTATCTTCCTCATGTTGCTGCCACCACCAGTGAGTATGTATCCAGCCATAAGCTTGCCTTCATATTCCTGTGGAATCTGGCTCTTTACATTCTCTATAATCTCTGTGAGGCGTGATTCAACAATCTCGATAAACTTCTGGCTCTCAACCGAACGGTCGGGAGCGATAGGGTATTCGAGGTCAAGGTCGATGTCGGCATTGTCGGTGTATGCTACAGCATATTTGAGTTTGACAGCCTCAGCCTCGTCTTCGTCGAGTTGCAGTGATGCGATGTCTTTTGTGATGTTGCGGCTTCCGATAGGAATGACAGCCACGTGGCGCAGTATGTTCTTGTAATACACCACAACGGTCGTAGTGTCAGCGCCAAGGTCAACGAGCACGCATCCAGAACGACGTTCTGCGTCAGTAAGCACAGCTTCAGCCATAGCCAGAGGCGCAGGGATTGGTTCCTCTATGTGTACTCCTGCTGTTGCGAAGCAGTTTGCAAGACTCTTATAGAACGACGAACGGTAGATAATGTTGAGGAACTTGCCCTCGAACTTTGTACATTCGATGCCTGCAGGGTCAATCTGCAACTGGTTGTTCACCTTGTACTCCTGTACTACCACATCGAGAATCTCCTGTTCAGGATAGCGGGTTGCACGGTTTGCGTCCATAAGGTCGTAAACCATGTTCTGCGTTATCTTTGTTTCGGTAGGAAACTCGCGTTTAATCTCGTTGACGTAACTCCTGACAGACTGTCCGCCTATGCCCACATAGACCTTCTTAATCTGTGTCTTGAGTTGGCTCGACAAGTCGGTAACGATGTTTGAAATCGCTGCAGCTGTCTTGTCGATGTTATATACATACCCTTTACGTATGAAAGCAGAGGAATCTTCTTGCGACATAGCAAGAACATTGATACTACCATCAGCATTTTTCTTTCCAGCTATACCCGTCATCTTCGATGAACCGAGTTCGATAGCGACTACAAAATCTTTTGCCATATATATTATGTTTTATTATTTGTCTTTTATATGTTTTCTTTTTTCTTTGTGCAGATAATCTGATTGCTGAACTCAATATTGATGTATGAATACTTGTTCCAGCCAATCTTGTTGAGTCCATACTTGTAGAACTTGTAGAGGCGTTCCATCTTTTTGTCGATGCTTACAGGGTCACCAAGATAGATTATATGGCTTCCCGTGCGAGGCACAAGTTCCACAGCTCCCGTCTGGAGCACATTGATTTGTTCTATCTCATCTTTCCAGAAGTTGTCTTTTATCAGCGTATATCCCATCTTTGAAAGATACTTCTTTGCATAATCTTCCCTTGCTGTCTATGTAATAGTCCTGACCATTGATGCTCTTCACGCGAACTACTGCCGTGCGTTGCTTGAGGTTGATGATTACGTTGTTCTCACTCGTAGTGTAGCACATGGCTGTCTCAATAAGCTGGTTGTCTGTCAGCACCTCCTCAATGCGTCGTGTGTTCACCTCATCGATATGTTTCCCAAGCGGATAGAGTTTGTTTGCCATGAGTATGGCTTTTATGTCGTCGGTAGTTAGGAAGCCATCGGTGGCAGTCTCTTCTATGTTTATGTCAACTTTCGGGCATGTGTCATCGGTTGCAATAAGAGGCTTATTGAACGAAGTCATAGCGAACACCAGATAGACCAGCATCGCCACGTCGAGTACGACGAAAAGTATTTTGCTCCAAAGTGTATTCATATATCTAAGTCGGGCTTCTATGGTCAGTGGTTGGGGGTTGCTGTTGCTATGGCCTCCACACTTGAGATTTGCGCTTAATTACTGTTTATTACGTAGCATTTCAGCCATTTCAGGAACCTTATTGTCGAGGTCGCCTGCGCCAAGGACAACCACTACGTCGAAGTCCTTCTGGCTTACGATGTTCATGATTTCATCTTTTGTACACATCATTTTCTCCATTCCTTCACGCAGATCGTCGAAGATGAGTCGCGACGTGACTCCTTCGATTGGCTTTTCGCGTGCAGGATAGATGTCGAGCAGTATTACTTCGTCGAACAGACTGAGGCTATCAGCAAAGTCGTGATAGAAGTCGCGCGTGCGTGTATAAAGATGTGGCTGGAATATTGCAGTTACTTTTCTTCCATTATAAACCTCTTTCAGGCTGCGTGCACTCTGCAGTATCTCCTTTGGATGATGAGCATAGTCGCTGAGGAACACGAGTTTATCGGTCTTTATCTTGAAGTCGAACCGACGGTCAACACCGCCGAATGTAGCCATCGCGTTGCGTATTTCCTCAGCCTTGCATCCACCCATCTGCGCAAGTGCCATTGCTGCGATACCATTATCTATGTTGATAGGTATAGGCTGCCCAAGCTGGATGTCGTTGATGTTGCCAAGCGGAGAGATGAAATCGAATGTGATTTCTCCATTTTCCATACGTATGTTTTCGGCATGAAAGTCGCCCTCATTACGGCTGTAGGTGTATGTCTTTACGCCTTGCTGCACGTCAGGTTGCATCTTCAGTCCTGTGTGGATGATGAGTGCGCCGCCTGGCTGAATGAGAGAAGTGTAGTGGCGGAAACTTTCGAGGTAAGCCTCTTCAGTGCCGTAGATGTCGAGGTGGTCGGCATCGGTCGAAGTAATAACCGTGACAAACGGACTGAGCCAATGGAAGGAACGGTCAAACTCGTCAGCTTCGATTACCACATACTCGCTGTCGCTGAGAATATAGTTAGTGCCGTAGTTCTTTGATATTCCGCCAAGAAAGGCATTACAATCAGGCTTGCTTTGATGCATAATATGCGCCGCCATTGTTGACGTGGTGGTCTTGCCGTGAGTGCCTGCCACGCAAAGCGCCTTGTGGCTGCGTGTGAGAGTGCCTAAAACCTGCGCACGCTTTTGAATCTCAAAACCGTTTTCGCGGAAATAGACGAGTTCTTTGTGTTCTGCTGGAATGGCTGGCGTGTATATTATTAATGTGCTGTCCTTGTCTTTGCATGCCGATGGAATCTTATCTACATCTTCATCATAATGGATGAGCATGCCTTCTTCCTCAAGAGCTTTTGTCAGTGTGGAAGGCGTCTTGTCGTATCCACCGACCACTATACCACGGTTGAGGAAGTAGCGTGCAATGGCGCTCATGCCTATGCCGCCTGCACCTACAAAATATACAGCTTTTATATCTTCGATGTTCAACATAATCAACTTACTTTTGTCTTATCTCTTTAACTTTATCACCTCATCGGCTATGATGCGTGCCGAGTCAGGCAATGCCATCGTGAGTATGTTCTTGCTCAGCGTTTGCAAGCGTGCCTCGTCGCCGACTGTCTCCATTGCCAGTTTGAGAAGTTGGTCTTTAGCATCGGCATCCTTTACAAATAGTGCCGCATCCTTGTTGACGAGTGCCATTGCATTCTTTGTCTGGTGGTCTTCAGCCACATTAGGTGAAGGCACGAGAATCACTGGAATGCCAAGCAGACAGAATTCAGAGATGCTACTTGCACCAGCACGGCTCACAACGAGGTCTGCTGCGCGGTAGGCAGTGCCCATGTCCTTGATGAAGTCAGCGATATAGAGGTTCGGAATGTTCTTACCTTG
>JAUNQM010000165.1 GCA_030536165.1 Prevotellaceae bacterium
TTGCGGTGATGCTGAAGCAGTCGTCTGGGAGTATTGTGATGCAACTGCCAGTCTTTTCATCCTTTACTTCTATCTTCTTGCGGATGATGTAATAGTCCTTTGGTGCGCTTTGTTCCTCGATTCCGACGCGGTTGATGTTTTTCACATATTCAATAGCACTGCCGTCGAGTATTGGAAATTCAGGTCCATTAACTTGTATGAGGCAGTTGTCGATGCCTAAGGCATAGAGTGCCGACATGCCGTGTTCGATGGTCGAAACGCGAATGTCGCCTTTGCCGAGGACAGTTCCACGTGTGGTTTCCACCACGTTGTCGGCTATGGCATCAATTATCGGCTGACCTTCCAAGTCGATGCGCTGAATCTTATAGCCATAGTTTTCCGGTGCCGGATTGAATGTTACTGTAAGGTTGAGTCCTGTGTGAAGTCCTTTGCCGCAAAGCGAGAAACTTCCTTTTAATGTATTTTGCTTAGGCATCTTTTATATTTACAATTTGACTATTTACGATTTATTATTTAACCCTACTTCTTGAGTTCTTCTATTTGCTTCTTGAGTTCTTCTATCTCTTTGTAGAGTTCTGGGAGTTTGTGGAACATTGCGTATGAACGGAAATATTCCTTTGCATCAATCTGTGGCGATCCCATCACCTTTTGCTGGTCCTTGATTGTGCTAATCACTCCGCATTGTGGCCCAATCTGCACTTGGTTGCCTATCTTGATGTGGCCGCTTATTCCCGACTGACCTCCGAACATACACCACTGCCCTATCTTTGTGCTGCCGCTGACTCCTACCTGCGAAGCCATGACGGTGTTCTCACCCACTTCAACGTTATGGGCAATCTGAATGAGGTTGTCAAGTTTCACGCCCTTGCGTATGATAGTCGCTCCCATCGTAGAACGGTCGATGCAGGTGTTGGCTCCTATCTCGACATTGTCTTCGATAACAACGATTCCTATCTGCGGTATCTTGTCGTAGCCGTGCTCTGTCGGTGCAAAGCCGAAACCGTCGGCACCTATCACACAGCCCGAATGAAGCACTACATTATTGCCCAACTTACATCCATCGTAGATGACTACGTTAGGATTGATGCGGCAGTTATCGCCTATCACCACGCCTTCACCGATGCATGCAAACGGACCTATGTAGCAGTTCTCGCCTACTTTAGCTGACTCACTGACGAAAGCAAGCGGATGGACGCCTGTCTTCTTCGGCATCATTGAGTCGTAGAGCGTGAGCAGTTTCGACACAGCTTCATACGCACTCTTTACCCTTATCAACGTCAACGTCTCAGGCAGTTTGCCTTCCAACGTCAGCGACTCATCAACCAGACATACGGTTGATTTCGTATTATATATATAATGTGTATATTTTGAATTTGAGAGGAAAGAAATGGCGCCTTCGCGTCCTTCTTCAATCTTTGCGAACGAATTGATGGCAGCATTCTCATCGCCCTCAACGCGTCCTTGAATAAATTCAGCTATTTGTTTGGCTGTAAATTCCATAATTTGTTTTATTTCATCTTGCTAATTGTGTGCAAAGTTACACAATATATTTTGAAAACTTGCACTTATATTGAAGTTTTTTTCTATCGTTACTATCGGCTTAATAGAAAGAATCGAGAAAAAACTTCCCACTTACAGTTCCGACTCCTTCATTCTTTCGGCGTTCTCTGCCACTGTCAAAGCATCGATGCAGCCTTGTATATCACCGTTCATGAAGCCTGCGAGGTCGTGAATGGTATAACCTATACGATGGTCAGTCACACGGCCTTGCGGATAGTTGTAAGTGCGAATCTTTGCACTTCTATCGCCTGTGCTGACAAGAGTCTTACGACGTGAAGCGATGTCGTCGATGTATTTCTGATGCTCACGGTCGTAAATGAATGTTCTGAGTCGTGACAGTGCACGCTCCTTGTTCTTAGGCTGGTCGCGCGTCTCGGTACATTCTATCAATATCTCCTCAACGACACCTGTATTCGGATTCTTCCACGGATAGCGCAGACGTACACCTGACTCTACCTTGTTCACATTCTGTCCACCTGCTCCCGAACTGCGGAATGTGTCCCACTTGATGTCGCCTTCATTGATATGCACTTCAAATGCGTCGGCTTCAGGCAGCACAGCAACTGTTGCAGCACTTGTATGCATACGTCCCTGAGTCTCTGTAGCAGGCACTCGCTGCACACGATGTACGCCTGATTCATATTTCAGCGTACCATATACCTTTTCGCCGCTAATTGCGAGGTCTATCTCCTTGAATCCGCCTACAGCACCTTCGCTGACGCTTGTGATGTTTATCTTCCAGCCTTTCGACTCGCAGTATTTCTGATACATCTTATATATATCACCTGCGAAGAGACACGCTTCATCGCCACCGGTTCCGGCACGTATTTCCATCTGCACGTTCTTTCCGTCCTCTGGGTCGGCTGGGATGAGCAGGAGTTTTATCTCTTCTTCGAGCTTAGGCTGGAGTTCTTCGTTCGATGCAAGTTCCTCACGTGCCATTTCCTTCATCTCGGCATCCGACTCGTTTGCGATTATATCCTTTGCCTCATTGATACCATTCAAGCATGCAATGTATCGCTTTCGTGCGTCAACTATATCCTGCAAGTCCTTATATTCGCGTGTAAGTTTCACAAACCTTGCCTGGTCGCCAATGACGTCAGGGTCGGATATGAGTGTTGACACTTCCTGATATCGAGCCTCAAGCCCATCGAGTTTTTCAAGTAATGTATTTGCCATATATTGTTTTTTACGGTTGTGCGGTTGTGCGGTTATTTCGATAATTCGATATTTCGAATTTAACTCACCATATCATTCATTCCTTATTCCAGATGTTCCACGACTCCATTGCCTGCAAGAGGTGCATCTCTATGCCGTTCTTCGTCACTGCTCCGTGCTCCCTACCCTTACGGAGGAATACCGTTTCATCTGGGTTGTATATCAAATCATACATCAACGTGTGGCGGTCAATGCCTTCGTATGGTATGTTCGGACATTCATTTATGTTGGGATACATGCCACAAGGCGTTGCATTGATAATCACGTTAAAAGTCTTTATGTCATCAACCGTCAGTCGATTGATGTTGACGGTACCTGGACGTTCATACCTGCTTACGAATGCTGTCGGCAGTCCGAGTTCCGTCATTGCTACCTCAACAGTCTTAGCTGCTCCACCTGTTCCGAGTATCAGTGCCCCTGTATGGTGCTTTTCGAGCAACGGCTCTATGCTGCTCTTGAAGGCAATATAGTCGCCATTGTAGCCTTTGATTGACAATATGCCTTTGTTGTGTTTTATCTTCAGTATATTGCAGGCACCGATTGCCCTTACCTCTGGACTCATCTCGTCAAGAAACTCAAGGACCTTCTGCTTATATGGGCTGGTGACATTCAGTCCTTCTATCAGCGGGTCTGATGCGAGCACTTCGAGCAGTTTGTTTATGTTCTGCAACTCATAGTTTTCATACACGGCATCAATGCCTTCATTGCGGAACTTCTCATTGAAGAACGGTTTTGAAAATGAATGTGCCAATGGGTTACCAATGATGCCATAGTGTTTCATGCGTTATCCTCCTCTTTGTTATTGTATTTGTCGTACGCCTCAACTATTCTTGTCACAAGTTTATGCCGCACGATGTCTTTCTGGTTCATTTCTATGAATGAGATGCCTTTCACATCTTTCAGCACCTCAAGCGCCTGAAGCAGGCCCGAACGCACTGACCGTGGAAGGTCTATCTGCGTACAGTCGCCGGTGATTATCATCTTTGTGTTGCTTCCCATGCGTGTGATAAACATCTTTATCTGTGCTGTTGTCGTGTTCTGTGCTTCATCGAGTATTACCACGGCATCGCTCAATGTACGTCCACGCATGAATGCAAGAGGTGCTATTTGTATCACGTGTTTTTCAAGCATCTCCTGCAACTTCACTGCTGGTATCATATCTTCCAGTGCATCGTAGAGCGGCTGGAGATATGGGTCTATCTTTTCTTTCATGTCGCCTGGCAGGAAGCCAAGTTTCTCGCCTGCTTCCACTGCCGGACGCGAAAGTATTATCTTTCTTATTCGTTTCTCCTTGAGTGCCTTCACGGCAAGTGCGATGCTTGCGTAAGTTTTGCCTGTTCCGGCAGGACCTGTGGCAAATATCATGTCGTCCTTTTCAAACGCCTCAACAAGTTTCTGTTGGTTCTCGCCTCTCGGCTTGATAGCTTTGCCCGTGACGCTGTAGCATATCACCTTTTCGTCTTTCTTGCCCTTCAGACTCCACTCGCCTTTGCCTTTAATAACGCTGAGGATAACCTCCTCCGTCAACTGGTTATAAGTGACACAATGCTTCTGAAGCTGTGTCATACATTCTTCGAAGTGAGCCACGAGTTCTTCGTCGCCAAGCACCTTTATCACGTTATCGCGAGCCACGATACGCAGTTTTGGGTATAGCGACTTTATCATCTGAAGATTTACGTTCTTCACCCCGTAGAACATTACGGGATCGGCATCGTCAAGTATGATAAGCTTCTCTATCATCTGTCTTTTTTCAATCAGAGTGCAAAGATAATAAATATTTTGCAAATATTAAGCATAAAAGCGGTATTTCGTCAATAAAGCCTTCAAGCCAAATGGTAAATGGTACATGAATCACCTTGTCGTGACGTGGAAGCACCCTTGTCGGATTTCGTATTTCACGTAGCAGCGACCTTCTTTCCTCAAGTCGTTGAGCACTTCCGAAAGCACCCATTTCAGCGAGTCATTCTGTGTCTGACGCTCAGCATCCACGGCGTTATATCTGTTGTAGCAGATGTCAAATGTCGTACCATGCAGGTGGCAGCTGTTTGTCGTAGCATTCGAGTTGCGACGCTGCAGCCGCTCCACATCTTCCTGCGTGCGAAGCACACTGGTCACGATTATCTTATGCAGCGGTATTTGTTTTATAAGGAGTGAGTCGCAGAAGTTCTGCGCAACGTCTTGCAGCAACGCCGATGCACGCGGAACAAGGTAAGGAATACTGTTGTTCAGCTTGTCAATATCATACAACGGATTTGCTCCCACATAGACCAGCGAGTCACTTGCCCTCTGTGCTGAAGCCACGTTCTCGGCTATTCCCACTCCGTATTGCTCGGCGGCAACAAGTTGTACGTCGTTCTCGTCGGGGAATGCACCTCGGTAGCTGCTTACGCTGTAGATTTTGTTACATATGAGTGTTGAGTCTTTAGTATTGTAGAATTGTGTAAGCGTGCGCTTGTTGAAACCCGTATCTTCATACAGCCCAACGGCTTTCTCCATTGCCTCCCCTACCCTTTTCTCTATGCTTCCTGTCACACCTGGGAATATGAGTCTCACAATAAAGAGCAACGCCACTACGCAGAGGAATCCTTTCGCGTAAAGCCCCTTTGTCGTAAACAGTTTGCCCTTTGTTTCTTTTGGTTTCCAGGAAGTTTGTTTTATATCCATTCTTTTATTTTAGTTTCTATTACTCGTCATTCCGTGCTTGACACGGAATCTCCTTCGGTACGAAGAAGACTATACGCAGCGATGGAGAAGCTAAAGCCCCACCCTAGCCCTCCCCCGTAGGGAGGGGACAGGGGACCCAACTCTCCCCTTCGGGGGGAGATGGAGGGGGCTGTTCTTTTTTTCAGTTCGCCAGTGTCTTTATCAGTTCAAGCATTCTCGTATCGCTCTTGTCCTGCACGAGAATAGCCTTTGCCAGTGGCACATAC
>JAUNQM010000166.1 GCA_030536165.1 Prevotellaceae bacterium
AAATAAGCTCTATTTGCACCTTCAATTATCAATCATCACTTATCAATAAAAACAGCCCTCCACACCTAAGGTGTTTCATGCGTTACACCTTAGGTGTCACATATAGTCACACCTCAGGTGTTCGCGTCGTAACACCTGAGGTGTGAAAGGCTATAATATGCTTCAAGTTGAAAAAAGAAGCCGTTTGCTGCCTTACTCATTCTCAAAATGCTCCATAATGACTGCGCACGATGCGTCGCCCGTGATTGACATCGTCGTGCGTCCCATATCAATCAGGCGGTCGATACCTGCCACGACAGCCACACCCTCGATAGGGATGCCTGCCGACGCAAACACCATCGCCATAAGTGCCAATGAGCCTCCAGGGATGCCTGGAGTGCCGACAGATGCTATGGTGCTGGCAAACACGATAGCCATGTATTGCTGCATCGAGAGGTCAATACCGCAGCAGTTTGCAACGAAAACTGACGTCACGCCGAGGTAGATTGCCACTCCGTCCATGTTGATAGTCGCACCGAGTGGAAGCACGAAATTAGTTATGCTCTTGCGCACTCCAAGTCCTTCGGCACAACGAATTGTGACAGGCAGCGTGGCCAACGACGAATCACTCGAAAAAGCAAACAGCATGGCTGGGAACATTCCTTTGAAGAATTTGCCTGGACGCATCTTGGCCATAGCCCAGACGCAGTTGGCATAGACGATGATTGCATGGAGGAAGAAGCAGAAGAATGCCATTCCGATGAGGGCTGCGTATGTGCCAAATATCTTTGCGCCATTCTCTGCCACAACAGGACATAGCAAGCAGAACACTCCGTAAGGGGTCAGACGCATGACGAAACCAAGCACCACCATGACCACTTCGTTGAAGCTCACGCAGAAATCAGATACTATCTTTGCCTTGTCGCCAAGCTTCACAATCGCAAAGCCAAAGAGCAATGCAATGACGATAACTTGCATCATATCACCCTGCTCCAGCGGACGGACAGCGTTCTCAGGAAACATGTTTACAATCTGTTGCACGAACGATTGAGTCTCCGCCAACTGAGGTTTTTCCATGCCAGACATGTCGATGACGGGCAGTATTCCCTTCAGGAGCGTTGACACAACGAGTCCGAGCGTCACGGCAAACACCGTGGTGAGCACGAAATACAGCAGCGCACGCAATCCGAGACGCCCAAGCGTTGACACATCCTTCATTGAAATCAGTCCGAGGATTATCGACACAAGCACCAATGGCACTACCACAAACTTCAACAGGCGGAGGAATATCGTGCCTATTGGGTAAATGTATTCCTTAGCAAATTCAACGTTACCTTGCATGAGCATACCAACCAAGAAGCCCAAGACGAGTGCGATGAGAATCTGCCAAGTAAGTGATAATTTCAGTTTTGCTTTCATAGTTCTTGCTGTTTCCAAAATGGATAAAGACCGTCGCAGAATGACTTTAACAGACAATCTATCAACGGTCTTTGTTATGGTTTTTTATTAAAATTTTTATTAAGGCGAGCCTATTAAGTCGCTTATTATGACCTCAAAGAGGTCTTACTTTTAGTAACCGCTGGTCGAAGACCTGCGGACAGAATGCTCAACACCCATACGTCCCCAAGGGGGTCGCACTAAAAAGATGCAACAAACAATTAACAGAATCTGCCTTAATTCTATATTAGTCCTTCTTTGCTGGCTTATATGCCTTGTTCAGACCCTTAACGATTTCGTCAGTGATATCGAACTTGTCAGAGCCTTCGAGTATAGCAGCCTTATTGAGAATCAGGTCATACTTCTTTTTCTTGTTGTATGCCTTGAGATAGTTCTTCACGCTGTCCTGGAAAGCTATAAGGAACTTAGCCTGCTCGTTTTCGAAGTCAGCTGCAAGACGCTGCTGCAATGCCTGAAGGTCAGCTTCCTGCTTCTGCAATGCTGCCTGTACCTGCTCTGCACGCTCACGAGTGTAAGCATTCTGCTGAAGTTTCTGCTGGAAGTTAGCTGCTGCACTCTGCAGAGCCTGAGCCTTTGAGTTGAGAGTAGCCTGAATGTTCTTCTCCTTCTTTTCGAGTATCAGACTGTAGTCCTTGCAGAATTTATACTGAGACGTCAGTGAATCTGCATTGATATAAGCAATCTTCAAGCCAGTCTGTGGCTCGTTATTTTCACTTGTTGCTTTTGCCTTTGACTCTTCGCCCTGATTAGAGCATGCAAACATCATTACGGCCACGAAAGCCATACTTGCGAGTTTGATAATAGTTTTTTTCATTTCTTCTTATTCTAATTATTAATTATTCTTGTATTCTTTTTTTTCTTTTGACGAAGCAGACGGTCTTCTTTTATCACGCAATGGATATTCCTGTCTTTCATTGCCTTAGAGCCGTCAATGTGGAAGTTTGGGAACCTTCCGTTCTTTGAAAATATCACTTTCACCGACAATAAAAGCACCACAAATGCAATTATTATCACAGAAAAAAGGAATATTTTCATTTTATTTTTTTAATTTTGCACTGCAAAGTTAGTGCAAATCGAAGACAATACAAAATAAAAGACGAAGTTTTTTTATTTTTATTGTCTCAATAACCCTTTAGCAACTATAAAATCTATAGCGACTATAATGAATATGGAAAACAAACTTCAACCACAGAGCGTATTTGATGAATTTGCTAAAATCAACCAGATACCTCGACCATCAAAGAGAGAAGAAAAGATGAGTCTTTACCTTCAGCAATGGGGCAAGGACCACGGGTTAGAAACACTTTCAGACGCTGTAGGCAACGTCCTGATCAAGAAACCAGCCACTCCTGGATTTGAGAATAAGCAGACTATAATCCTGCAAAGTCACATGGATATGGTTTGCGAGAACAACAGCGACACAGTCATCGACTTCGACAAAGACCCAATCCAGACTGAAATCTACACCGATGAGAACGGCGACGAATGGATGAAGGCAAAGGGTACAACACTCGGTGCCGACGATGGCATTGGTTGCGCAATACAGTTGGCTGTGCTTGCTGCCGATGATATTGAGCACGGACCTATTGAAGCACTGTTTACTGTTGATGAGGAAACTGGTATGACTGGTGCAGAGAATCTGTCACCAGACTTCATGAACGGACGTCTCATGATAAACCTCGACAGCGAAGACGAAGGCGAAATCTTCGTGAGCTGTGCTGGCGGATGCATCAACGACGTTAAGTTCCATTATGGTCGTGAGAATGCCGACGACATGTTCTTCCTGAAGATGAGTGTGGCTAACCTCATCGGCGGACACAGTGGCGACGACATCAATAAGAAGCGTGCAAACTCAATCAAGCTCATAGCCCGCTTCCTATACCTCGAAGACGAGAAGTTCGGTGTACGTCTTGCAGACCTTCAGGCTGGCAACAAGCACAATGCTATTCCACGCGAAGGCACTGTAGTATTTGCTATCCCTGCCGACAAGAAGCACGAAGTGATGGCAGACTTCAACGTGTTCACCGCTGCTGTGAAAGAGGAATTCTGCTGCTGCGACACTGCAATCAAGTTTGATATTGAAAGCGCAGAGCCTATGCCTGTAATCGAAGAGAAGGTTGGCCGCAACATCATCCGTTCATTGCAGGCTGTGACTAACGGCGTCTTTGCAAACTGCCAGCAGCAAGAACTTGACTGGCTGGTTGAAACTTCTTCCAACCTTGCAAGCATCCACACAGGCGAAGACATGGCACAAATCATTCTCTCGCCTCGTAGCTGCATCATGAGCAACCTCGCAAACATAGCCAACACTATCAGCGCTACATTCCAGCTTGCTGGTGCTGAGGTTGTGCAGACCGACGGTTATCCTGCATGGCAGATGAAGCAAGACAGTCAGCTCCGCCCTATCTCTGATAAGACTTATCGCGACATCTTCGGAAAGGCTCCGAAGATTCTCGGCATACACGCAGGACTTGAATGTGCACTCTTTGCACAGAAATATCCTGACATGGACATGATTAGTTTCGGCCCAACGCTTCGTGGTGTTCACTCGCCTGACGAGCGTCTGCTCATCAAGACCGTGCCTATGGTATGGCAACACCTGCTCGCCATCCTCAAGGAAGCGCCTGAAAAGTAAGTGGCGAATAATCACGCATAGCATCGAGTCCACCGCAAAAGGTGGGCTCTTTTGCTGCGCAATATAATCGCGACCGAACACGACAATAGCCGCAAATCAAAGCAATCACCACTCGCTTGAAATGAAACACGCCTTTATACACAAGGAAATACTACGCCTGGCGCTGCCAAGCATCCTTGCCAACATAACCGTACCGCTCGTCGGCATGGTCGATATTGCTGTGGCTGGGCATCTGAGTGGCGTGGGCGGCATGAGTGCTGCGGCGTACATCGGAGGTGTCACTATAGGCACTCTCCTATTTGATTTGCTCTATTGGAACTTCGGCTTCCTACGTATCAGCACAGGCGGTCTCACGGCTCAGGCATTCGGACGCAACGACAAAGATGAGTGTGCTAACCTACTCATTCAAAGCGTTGCCATCGCCTTATTCTTCTCTATCGTCGTGCTTGCCATCCAATGGCCTTTCCAGCACTACGCACTCATGGCAGTCAAACCGACCGAAGACGTCTGCTCGCTTGCCGTAAATTATTTCTTCATACGCATTTGGGCAGCGCCTGCCACACTCACACTCATGGCTTTGCGCGGATGGTTTGTCGGCATGCAGGACACGATGAGCTCCATGCTCACCGACCTAACCGTTAATGCAATAAACATCGTTGCCAGCATCGTGCTCACGCTTGGCATAGGTAAATGGCACGGTTTCGGTTTCAACGGAATAGCGATTGGAACGGTCATAGCTCAGTATTCCGGACTGCTTCTCGCCATATCAATCATATTGATTAAATACCGTCGTCTGCCTTTCCATCTTAACCGACCAGAGCGCGGAAAGCTACACGCACTTATGACGATGAACGGCGACCTGTTCATCCGTTCGCTATGCTTCATCGCCATCTACGTCGGTTTCACCACCATAGCTGCAAGATACGGCAACGTGTTCCTCTCTGTCAGTTCGATACTGATGAAGTTGCTGATGATATTCTCGTATTTCACCGATGGGTTTGCCTATAGCGGTGAAGCCATGACGGGGAGGTTCATCGGCGAGCGCAACAAACCAATGCTGCGCCTCACGGTGACGAGAGTCTTCGGCTGGAGCATGGGAGTCGCGCTGCTATTCATTATTATATATGGGCTCACGGGCGACATAATGTTAGGCATCATGACGTCAGATGAAGAAGTATTCAACGCAAGCCTACCATTCATGTGGTGGCTCTTGCTGATGCCGCCGCTCGGCTGTGCAGCCTTCACGTGGGACGGAATCTATGCCGGCGCGACCGCGTCAAAGGCTATCCGCAACGCAATGATAGTTGCCACGCTTGGCTTCTTTGCGTTTTATTTTGCAGGCGTATGGTGTTTCGGCATCGACTCCATGAGCGACGGCACGACAATGGACTCACCTGCCATGAACCTGCTCATGCTTGCTTATTTCGTTCATCTGCTTGCCCGCACATTGTATCTGACGCTAAGATACAAACGTGATGTCGCAGCAAGAATCCCTAATTGAAAGCCCACTTCTTTGCATCTGTTTTTTGAGTCATTGCATCAAGTCAGAAAAAAGTTGTATCAACTTTCACTGAAAAGTTGTATCAACTTTCGACCAAAAG
>JAUNQM010000167.1 GCA_030536165.1 Prevotellaceae bacterium
CTGGTAAGCCATGAACGTGCGGTTTTCGTTTTCTATTTCCAACTCCTTGCCCACAGGCTCATACTTATAATCGAGTATGCCTGAAAGGTTGGTGTGTATGTTTTCGTCGTTCACCCATTTGCCTGCCTTTACGTCTTCGGTCACGAATCCGATAGGGTAGCCGTACTTGATTACGTTTTCTCCCTTATTCAGGTCGGTGATGACAACTTTGTGTCCGCGTGGAGTGTCTTGCAGCATAGTGACAGTTTTGCCATCGACAATGATTTCATCCCCTTTCTTTATGTTTGCCAAGCAGACGATGACATTGTCTGCCGTATTGATTTTAATGAAGTTTTGCATAATGTTTAGTGTTTTATTGTTTCAAGTTTCAGGTTAAGCCGATAACCCACAACCTAATTTTACAATTCTGTTCTCTGGTAGAAGTCGGCGTTCTCCTTACACAGCAGCACAATCGGCATGTAGTTGATTGCCTTTACGCTCTGCTGAAGCACCACCGCGTCGAACAGTGTCTTCACGCAGTAGTAGCCTTGTCGATATGAATGCTGGGCAATGATGAAGTCGATAGAACCTTGTTGCACGCACTTCTCGTTTCTTGTCACCAAGTCGTAGCCCATGACGTGAATGTTGCGCCGGTTGTTGTTCTGGAGGTATTCGCCGATGATGTAAGCCTTCGAACTGAAAGTGATGCAATGGTGAACGTCAGGATTCTTCTTGAAGAAGGCATCGAGTTGTGCCGTAGTTTCCTGTTCGGTCTTTTCTTCGTTCATTTCGAAGTCTATTATTTTAATCTTTGGGAAGTGATCAATGATGTAGTGCCTAAATCCTTCTTCACGGTTAGCCTGCTGCTTTGATGCAACACGTCCGTGGACTACCTGGCGCATCAGCATCACACACTTTTCCTTGCTTTTTACAGCCGTGGTGTGATAGAGCATCATAAACATCTTTGCAGCAAAGTATCCGCTGTTGAATGAGTCCAGACCATAGAACGACAACGGTTTCAGGTCGGGCATGTAAGAGTCGAGCAAGATGAAAGGGATGTTTGCTGCGTGAAGCGTCTCAGTATATTTGCGTGTAGTATCAATGTCTGATGGCACGAGAATCACACCGTCAGGGTCTTTCTTGAGTCTTGTCTTCACGAGTTTTGTGAAAGAGTTTGAGTCGTAGCGGTTGTAATAGTAGGTTTCCAACGTAATCTGGAAGTCCTTACGGTCAATAGTCGCTTTCTCCGCACCTTCTTCAATCTCTTGCCAGTAAGCCTGATGGTCGTGCTGAGGCAGGATGAGATAAAACAGATACTGCTTGTTCATAGCCAGTGCGCTGGCATACACATTTGGCTTATAATTCATTTTCTCCAGCGCTTCCTCCACCTTCTTCTTGGCAGCAGGCGATACGCTCGGACGATTGTGGAGCACGCGGTCAACAGTGCCCACACTCACTCCTGAAAGCTCAGCGATGTCTTTGATTCTTACCCTTTCGTTCATTTGTTGCTTCGTGTTTAGTGATACAATCACAATCTTTTTGCAAAGTTACGAATAAGCGAGCAAAAAACAAAATTTATTTTAGTTTTTTCGAGCAGAAGTAACTTGGACAAAGCTGGACAAAGCTAACCGACGACAAAACAGAGTGCAATCGAGCTTGTTCGAATTGCCGAGGTTAGTCGCCGGTTGTGGGTTATAGGGTAAATTTACGATTGGCAATTGAGGGGGGCTACCAAGAGTGGGTGTTGAGGGTTTTTCGTCCGTTTTCGATGACTATGCCCCGGTATGTGCGCGTGACTTTCTGGCCATTGAGGTTGTACGTTCCTGTGGCGTGTGTGCTGGTGGCATCTTCACGAATGGTGGTGATGCCTGTGATGTTTTCTGGATAGATATTGAGTCCAAAGTCGATGTATTGTGCGCCTTCTGTGCCTATGACGGAAATGACGATGAGATTGTTGTCGTCTGGGGTGAGCTTGTTTGTTATGTTTTCGGTGAACTGTATGTCTTGATAGTAGTCGGTGGTGGAAACTCTTGTGGCTTGCGTGCCGTTGACATAGACGACGGCATCTCCTTTGACATGTATTCGTCCAGATATCTGCTGCATCTCGGCTGGTGTGTATCCTGTGAGGTTGAATTTACGTCGAAGGTAGATGTTTGAACTTTCCCAGGGTGTGTTGATTTGTTCAAAAGAGAGTTTTCCGCTTCCGAATCCTGCAACTCCGCGTTGCCAGGAAGTGTCGTCATAACTCATACCCCTCCATTTCAGTCCTGTGACGGAGAAGGTGTATGCCCATTCTTCGGGTGTGGTCTCTGCGGTTGGTATGAGTGCTGTGTTGTTGCCATTATATGCTTTTTGGATGTCTATAAGTTGGTCGTCGGTTATGTTGATGACGGAACAATGGGTCATGCCGGCAGGGAATTGCACTTGGTCGATGTCGAGTATGCGCCACTTATGGTTTTCGACATCGGTGGTTGCTGAGAGTTCAAAGGATGCGTCGTTCACATAGCTGTAGGCAAGGAAATATCCTTCGTTGTCGAGTGTAGGGTATGTTGCTGGGTTGCGCACCTTGAGGGTCTCGTTCTGAAGGATGCGAGTTACGGTGCTGAACTTAGTGCCGACAGGGCGTATGGATGTGTCCTCTGCACGACGCAGATTGTTGTCTTCGCTATAGAAATACGCGTAGAACTTGCCTCCTTGCTTCTCGATGTGAAGGTCCTGTGCGCTATATCCTGGGTCGAAGTAAAGGCGAGGGGTAGTAAAGGATTTCCAGTCCTTCGTTGAGGTGCAGTAGAAGGAGTATTTGTCGTTGATTTTTGTGGTGTAATATATATAATATGTATTGTTGCCTTCGTCGAAATAAAATTCAGGGGTGAATATTTCCCTTCCATCGCCTAAAGAGATAAATGGTGAATTGGTTCCCTCGGTCGTCTGCCAGTGGATAAGGTCGTTGCTCTGCCAGTGGTAGAGGCCTTGTGTGTTGTCGTTGGATGCGCAGATTAGGTGATATTCATCTTTTACTTTGCGAATATATGGGGCACCTAAGTCATTATTGGTCATGATGTCGTTGCCTCCCATGATATTGCTCCACCTTGCCCCATCTTTACTGTAAGCATAGTGGACACCTCCATTTGCGGTGGAATATGTCATGAGATGTGCTTTTCCTTCGACTTCTTTTATTTCTGGCGTCACGTTTTCGGTCATAGGCTTGACTTCGAGTTGGCTGTTTGGCACATAATTGATAATGCCCAATCCTGCATCGATATACTGTCCTCCCCACGACTGGTGGCAATGTATTGCCAAGAGGTTTTCCTTGCCATCAAGGTGAAGAGCGTTGAGCCCTTCCTGAGGGATTGTGAAACCTTCGTATTCAGTGTTCCATCCTTCGCGTTGGAATATTCGGATGCCATTGAGATAGACTTCTACATTGTCGTCGTAGAACATCCAAAGACTGATGTCGCCTCTTTGCGACTCGTCAAGGTTGAGTGTAAACGTGCGACGTAGCCATATATCATCGCTTTTCCATGAAGTGCGAGTGTAGAGGCTGCCATCACCGAAAGCACCTTTGCCTGTTGCCCACGCAGAGTCGTTGAAGTCTTGGTTCATCCAGTTGCCTGACGGCTGAGTCGTGGTGTATTGCCAATTGATGTTGGCATCATTGTCGCCTGCAGGCACTAATGCCTTGATGCCCATGTAGCGGTAGTTGATGGTGCGCTGGATATTCTCGCGTATGCTTGCTTTTTGTTCGTCGTTCATCTTGAACGCCTTGCGGTCGTAGGTCATAAGGCCGTTGATTTCGTTCTCAACGTCGGTAATCTGCGTATATACCGATGCCCAAAGCCCTTTCGATAACTGCAGTTTTTGTAACTGGTAAGTGAAATCGTTGTACTTCTCAGTATATTCCTCTGGGGTATCTGCATGTGTATAACCTTCATCGGACTTCTCCCAAAGATGATCATATAGATTCAATGCTATTCCACCAAACTCACCGCAGGAGGCAATGCGCTCGTTGACTGGGTTTTCTGCTGTATTCGGGGCAGGGTAGGAGTGAACATCGATAAAGTCGCCCATCTCAATATCGTACCATCCCGTGACAGGGTACATCAGACGTGAAAGATCGGCATCTGCCTTTCTTACAGTGGTAATCCCACGTTTCGTATGACTCATGCCCTCGTCGTAGTTTTGTCCCCAGCTTTCATTGAAAGGTATCCATGCAGCGATGCAAGGATGCTGTTTAAGTGCGTTGGTGATGTTCTCGCACTCATTGTAGAAGTTGTTCAATATATACTGATGAGTGCCAATCTCACCGCTTGTACCGCCTGAAGGCATATCTTGCAATACGATAAGACCATTTCTATCGCACCACTCATACCACAGGTCTGGCTCAACCTTGATATGCTTTCGGACCATGTTCATACCGAAATCTTCCTTTATGGTTTTGAGGTCGTAAATCATTCCTTCATACGAAGGTGGTGTGAGTAGCCCGTCGGGCCACCATCCTTGGTCGAGTGGACCATAAAGATACAAAGGCTCGTTGTTGAGCAGGAATGCAGGTCGGCCATTGACCATACCGCGTGAGTACTTCCTCATACCGAGATAGCCTTTGGCGCAGTCGGTGCAATTGCCGTTTTGATAGATAGATATTTGCAGGTTATACAAGTTTGGCTTGTCAGGCGACCACAGCTTTGCATTAGGAATGCTGAGTGTATGAACTTCGCCCACAGTTACCTTTTCAAGATATGAAACACGGTTCGTACCGTCGAATATTGTAATATCGCAGAGGGCGTCAGGGTCATTGCACAAAACTTTCACACCCACCTGGCTTTTATCGATGTCAGGCATCAACTCGTAGCGTTCTACGTAAGCTGTTCCTACTGGCTCAAGCCAAACTGTTTGCCATATACCTGATGTGGCTGTGTAATAAGTGGCAATCGGCGAGACTGCTTGTTTGCCACAAGGCTGCCCACCGTAGTTTGATGGGTCATAGACAGCAACCTGCACCTCTTGCTCGCCTGATGCATTGAGGAAATCGGTGATGTCAATCGAGAACGGGTCACTTCCGCCTTGATGCATGCCAGCTTCCTTCCCATTGACATAAACTTTGCATCGCCAATCTACAGCTCCAAAGTTAAGCATTATACGTTTTCCTGCATATTCCGCAGGCAGCTCGAATGTGCGGCGGTACATGTGGGTCGATTTTGTATTGGTGCTTGCATCCTTGTCCATGATGCCAGACAAAGCTGATTCTGGTGCGAATGGTACGAGGATTGGAGTCTTGAACGCCCCCTCCGATGCTTCGTAGCTGAGGTCGATTGAGTTCTTGCGCTTGAAATACTGCCAGAGTCCATTAAGGTTCATCCAGTCATCGCGCACTAATTGCGGACGAGGGTATTCCGTCCAAGTGTCCTCTACTGTCAATTGTTCGCCCCACGGAGTCATAAGCGGAGCAGTCTTTTTTTCGTAATTATCAGCATTGGCAAATGAAGAAGTCAATGCCATAAAGCAGATTGTAGTAAATAGTGTTTTAATCATAGTTGTATAGATTGTATTTTATTTCACAAAGGTAAGAATATTATAATGTAAGCGCATATAAAAAAACAACAATTCTATATCAAAAACGAACCGAATATTAATTAGGGATTGTCGTTTAATTCAACGAAATTGATATGTATTACCGAGGGTAGTCCA
>JAUNQM010000008.1 GCA_030536165.1 Prevotellaceae bacterium
GAAGATGAAACGCAGAACTGAAAGGGACATAATACTTGCAGCAAGGGCTTTGAGCATCATATTCAATCCCTTCTACCTTCCTTTATTAGGAATGGTAATCATGTTTCTGTTCAGTTACCTGAACATGCTTCCGTGGGCATACAAGCTGCTTGTTCTCGTCATGGTGGCATGCTTTACCGTGCTGCTGCCAACAGTACTCATCAACTTCTACCGCAAGTATAACGGATGGACACTCTTCCAGCTTGGAGCAAAAGAGCGTCGCGTCATACCTTATATTATATCCTCACTCTGCTACCTCGGGTGCATCTACATTATGCATTCGATTCACATCCCGCACTTCATGGGAAACATTCTGCTCACGGCTCTTTTCATTCAGCTCATCTGTGCAGCAATCAACCTGTGGTGGAAGATTAGCACTCACTCGGCTGCAATCGGAGGCGTTATCGGAGCTGTGATGGCTTACGCAATCATCTTCGATTTCAATCCGCTTTGGTGGCTTTGCCTGTTGATTATGCTTTCGGGAGCCGTCGGCAGCAGCAGGATTATACTTCATCAGCATACGGTTGCTCAGGTGTTTGCCGGCAGTATGGTCGGTGCCGTCTGCGCATTTATTACAATACTATTCCTATGAGAAGAAAAACTAACGAGGTGATGGTCGGCAATCTCCCAATGGGAGGCGACAACCCTATTCGAGTACAGAGCATGACAACCTGCTCCACAATGGACACAGAAGGTTGCATTGCACAGATAAAACGCATAGTCGATGCCGGTGGCGAGTATGTCAGACTCACTACTCAAGGCGTGACGGAAGCCGAAAACCTGAAGAACATAAAGGAAGGTTTGCGCCGCGACGGATACACAGTTCCGATTATTGCCGACGTTCATTTCAACGCCGGAGTGGCTGACGTGGCTGCACTCTACGCTGACAAAGTGAGAATAAACCCAGGCAACTACGTTGATCCGGCACGCAAGTTCAAGCATCTCGAATACACCGACGAGGAGTATGCTGCCGAACTGCAGAAGATTGAAGACCGCTTCGTGCCTTTCCTTAATATATGTAAGGAGCACAAGACTGCCATTCGTATCGGCGTGAACCACGGCTCGCTGAGCGACCGCATCATGAGCCGCTACGGCGACACACCAAGCGGAATGGTTGAGAGCTGCCTTGAATTCCTGCGCATCTGCGTGAAGGAAAACTTCATGAATGTGGTCATCTCGATAAAGGCAAGCAACACAACGGTTATGGTTGAGACGGTTCGCCTGCTCGTTAAAGAGATGGACAAGGAAGACATGCACTTCCCTATCCACCTCGGCGTCACAGAGGCTGGCGAGGGTGAAGACGGCAGATTGAAGTCGGCAGTGGGCATCGGTGCGTTGCTTCTCGACGGTATCGGCGACACCATTCGCGTTTCACTTTCAGAGGAACCTGAAAACGAAATACCAGTTGCCTATAATATTCTTCAGGCAGCACGCGCACGAATCACTAAGACAGAGTTTATCTCGTGCCCAGGCTGCGGTCGTACGCTCTATGATTTGCAAGGAACAATAGCACGGATAAAGCAAGCCGTGGCAGAAAATATCCCGCTGGAATCGCAGAAATTAAAGATTGGCATCATGGGATGCATAGTAAACGGACCAGGCGAAATGGCCGATGCCGACTACGGTTATGTAGGTGCTGGACGCGGAAGGATAAGCCTATATAAAAAGAAGGAATGCGTCTTGAAGAACATACCTGAAGACGAGGCTGTAGATAGGCTGCTTGAACTAATAAAGAGCGAAATATAGGAAACATCAAAAATTCGAAATATCGAAATCTCGAAAATTCGAAAAAATAACCCTAAACTCATAAATACATGAAAACTCCCGAAACACTTGAAGTCGTTCGCAATGGCGACTATGGGCAGACTTATCAAGCCGACAAGTCGCGCTACACCAACGGCATGCAGTATTTCCGCTGCGGCAATAGCGGTGTGATGCTTCCGAAAGTATCACTCGGCTTCTGGCACAATTTCGGCGGCGTTGACCCGTATCAGCGCAGCAAGGAAATTACTCACTACGCCTTCGACCACGGTATAACACACTTCGACCTCGCCAATAACTACGGTCCTCCTTACGGCTCCGCCGAGGAAACATTCGGACGACTGATGGACGACAGCTTCCGTCCTTACCGCGACGAACTCTTCATCTCGTCGAAGGCAGGCTTCGACATGTGGGAAGGTCCTTACGGAAACTTTGGTAGCAGAAAGTACCTCATGGCGAGTCTCGACCAGAGTCTGAAGCGTATGCACCTCGACTACGTTGACCTTTTCTACTCTCATCGCTACGACCCTAACACGCCTCTTGAGGAGACACTTCAGGCACTTGTTGACATCGTGCGGCAAGGAAAGGCGCTATACATCGGCATTTCGCGCTGGCCGCTTGAGGCAACAAAGTTCGCCATAAAGTATCTGCGCGAGCAACATGAGCCGTTGCTCATCTATCAGGGAAAGCTTAACATGATAAATAAGGAGCCTATCGACGACGGAATACTCGACCTGCTCGATGCAGAAAAGGTCGGTTTCATCGCCTTTTCTCCGCTTGCGCAAGGTCTGCTGACCAACAGATACCTCGACAGAATACCAAAGGATTCACGCATGTCGCGCGAAGGATCGCTGCAATCGTCAGCACTCACGCCGGAACTTCTTGCACAGTTGCGCGCATGGAATGCCGAAGCCGAGGCCGAGGGGAAGGCACTGGCACAATACTCACTGCAATGGGTGATGAAGCAGAAGGCAGTCACATCGGTGCTCATAGGCGCAAGCAGCGTGCAGCAACTCGCCACCAACATCCAAATCTAACGCATATAAATCCTACCATTTGCGGCAAAATCGCACTTTGAAAACGGTAAATGGTACATGTTTTACACCTTATTATATAATGCGCGTGCGCGCACGGACGCACGCGCATTATGAGCATAAAAAGGGGAAAAGTCCTATTTTTTCACAAGTATTTTTCATTTTTCTTCGTTCTTGTGAAAAAGCGCCCACAAGTATATGTATGGCATATTTTAGCCCTCCACACCTCAGGTGTTTCGCTTGAAACACCTGAGGTATGAACAGTGGTCACACCTGAGGAATGACGCTTGAAACACCTAAGGTGTGGAGGGGTGAAACAATTGATAATTGACAATGGGCAATTGATAAGTCCGACATCAGGTCGATTTCGCAGTCAAAAATGGTGCTTGGTATGCCCCTGCGTATGGTGCGCGAAAAAGTTGCATTTTGGTTGAATTTATTGTGGCGAAAAATTTGCATTTCGCTCTTTTTTTTATTATCTTTGCACCAATTTTCAGGGCTATCATGAGTAAGAACATTTTAAGCAAAGGAAAGAAAGGCGGAATGCAGATTGCTACGCTTTGCATCAGCACAACTATGGTACTTGTGCTGCTGGGCATGATTGCGTTCTTCGTCATCATAGCAAGGAATGTGTCGAACTCTGTAAAGGAGAACCTTACAGTAACCCTGATGCTTTCGGACTCAACGACGGTGAACGATGGACACGAACTGACCAGAGTGCTCTATCATCGACCTTATACGCACTTCGTCGATTACATCGGCAAGGAAGAAATACTGAAAGACGAGTCGAAGCAGATGGGCATAAACCCGAAAGAATTCCTCGACGAGAACCCATTTAGTTCGACAATAGAGCTTACACTCAAGGCCGATTTTGCCAACAAAGATTCGCTGAAATGGATTGAAAAAGAGTGGAAGAAAGAAAAGGCTATCACTGATATAACCTACCAGAAAGACCTTATCAACACAGTAAACGATAACATACGCCGCATCAGCATCGTGCTTTTGATACTCGTGGCGGTGTTCCTCTTGATATCAATATCACTGATTAACAACACCATCCGACTCGGTGTATATTCACAACGCTTCAAGATGCACACGATGAAACTTGTGGGTGCATCATACGGTTACATACGCAAACCATTCATGTGGCGTATGTTCCTTGTGGGCATAATATCGTCGATATTCGCTTGCATAATACTTGCAGGCGGGATATACGCGCTATTTTCATTCGAGCCAGAGGTGAAAGAGATTATTTCAGTCGAGGTCATGGTGCTGATGGCTGCATCAGTATTCGTGCTCGGACTTGTAATTTCGCTTGCATGCGGATTCTTCTCAGTAAACAGATTCCTGCGAATGAAAGCAAGCGACCTATATAAAATCTAATACAAACGAAGAACTTTTCAGGTCGCAAAAGACTAAAAAGCCCCATTTCAACGAGAAAAATAAATAGACACAACTATGGATAAAAAGAACTTTGCATTCGACAAAATGAACTTCATCCTGCTCGCAGTAGGAATGATAATTGCCATTATCGGTTTCATACTGATGGCAGGCGACAGTTCAACAACCGACACATACAACCCCGACATCTTCAGTGCAACACGCATAAAGGTAGCCCCTGTTGTATGCCTCATTGGGTTCGTATCAATGATTTATGCCGTTGTGCGCAAACCTAAAGACAAGTAAGCGATGGACGAACTACAAGCACTTCTCCTCGGACTTATTCAGGGACTTACCGAATATCTTCCTGTAAGTAGCAGCGGCCACTTAACAATTGCGTCAAACTTCTTCGGGCTGGAAGACGGCGAATCTAACCTTGCTTTTACCGTAGCAGTTCACGTGGCAACGGTTCTCAGCACCATAGTAATACTCTGGAAAGAGATTAGCTGGCTCGTCAAGGGCATGGTGAGATACGACGACACAAAGCGCGGAAACATAAAAGGCACGTCGGCTTACGCCCGCATGAACCCAGAGCACAAGTATATGCTCAACATCATTGTGTCAATGATTCCAGTGGGAATCGTTGGCGTATTCTTCAAGGATTATGTAGAAGAAATCTTCGGAAGCGGACTGATTATCGTCGGCGCAATGCTCCTGCTGACAGCTTTGCTGCTTACACTCTCATACTACATGAAGCCAAAGCAGAAGAAAGATATCAGCCTGAAAGATGCCTTTATCATAGGTCTGGCACAGGCTGTAGCGGTAATGCCAGGACTTTCACGCTCCGGTAGCACCATTGCAACAGGACTCATGCTCGGCAACGACAAGTCGAAACTGGCGCAGTTCTCGTTTATCATGGTCATTCCACCGATACTCGGCGAGGCACTCCTCGACACATATAAGATGGCAAAAGAAGGCTTCGGAGCCGTGTTTAGCCAAATATCAGTTTCAAGCCTTGTGATAGGTTTCATTGCAGCATTCATCTCGGGATGCATTGCATGCAAATGGATGATCAGCATAGTAAAGAAAGGCAAACTCATTTACTTCGCAATCTACTGCGCAATAGTAGGTTTGGCATTATTAGTATTGTAAATGAATTTCCACGAAGGAGAGGTCATCTTCCTCAACAAGCCATACAAGATGTCCAGCTTCGGTGCCTTAGCGTTTGCACGCACAAGGCTCTCGCGTAAGCTCGGAATAAAGAAACTAAAGATAGGACATGCCGGAACTCTCGATCCACTTGCCACAGGAGTGCTCATACTCTGCACAGGCAAAGCAACAAAGCGAATAGAAGAGTATCAGGGTAAGACCAAAGAATATACTGCAACATTGCAGCTGGGGGCAACGACGCCAAGCTTCGACATGGAGCATGAAGTCAATGCCACCTACCCAACAGAACACATTACACGCGAACTCATTGAGGAGGTCCTCAAGCGTTTCGTCGGAACAATAGAGCAAGTTCCACCTGAATTCTCGGCCTGCAAAGTGGGCGGGAAGCCTGCTTATAAGCTTGCGCGAAAGGGAAAAGAAGTGGAACTTAAAGCCAAGACGCTTGTCATTGACGAAATAGAACTCACAGATTTCGACGCCGACAAGATGCAGATGTCGATACGCGTAGTCTGCAGCAAAGGCACGTATATCCGTGCACTTGCCCGCGACATTGGCGAAGCACTCGACAGCGGAGCATACCTCACAGCCCTCTGCCGCACACGCGTCGGAGATGTAAAGATAAAAGACTGCCTCACCTTCGATGATTTTCAGCCGTGGTTAGACAGTCAGGAAATAGAAGACATTAACGATAATATATGAAACTATCAGAATTCAAGTTTTTCCAGTTAAAGGACGACGACGTTGCGTTGTATCCACCAATGCACCGCGATGAGTGCAAACTTATGGTCGTGCATAAGAAGTCTGGCGACATAGATATGTTCAAGGAAGATGGTACTACATACCTTAACTTCCGTGACGTGCTCAACTATTTCGGCGAAGGAGACACCTTCCTTTTCAACGACACAAAAGTCTTCCCTTCACGCCTCTATGGAACTAAAGAAAAGACTGATGCAATGATTGAAGTCTTCTTGCTTCGCGAACTGAACACGGATATGCGTCTGTGGGACGTGCTCGTTGAGCCAGCACGCAAGATAAGAATCGGCAACAAGCTCTTCTTCGATGAAAACGGTTCTATGGTTGCTGAGGTTATCGACAACACAACGAGCCGTGGCCGTACCCTTCGCTTCCTTTATGAATGCGAACACGAAGAATTCAAACAGTCGCTCTATGCACTTGGCGAAGCACCATTACCTTCATATATAATAGAGCGCAGAAAGGCTGAACCTGAAGACATTGAGAACTTCCAGTGCATCTTTGCAAAGCACGAGGGAGCTGTGACTGCACCAGCAAGTGGTCTGCATTTCTCACGCGAGGTGATGAAAATGATGGAAATAAAGGACATCAACAAAGCATTTATCACTATGCACTCGTCGTTGGCAAACTTCAATCCTATCGATGTGGAAGACCTTTCAAAGCATAGAATGGACAGCGAGCAGATGTTCATCAACGCAGAAGCATGCGACATAGTCAACAGCACAAAGGACAAAGGTCATCATGTTGTGGCAGTAGGCACAAGCGTAGTACGTGCTTCCGAGACTGCTGTTGGCACAGACGGATACATGAAAGAATTTGAGGGATGGACAAATAAGTTCATCTACCCACCTTATTCATTCGGTGTTGCAGACTGTATGATTGGCAACTTCTACCATCCGCTTTCTATCCAGCTTATGGTGGAATGTGCATTCGGAGGCTACGACATTGTAAGGAAAGCATACGAGACAGCACTCGAAAACGGATATAAGTTCGGTTGCTACGGCGATGCAATGCTAATTCTTAACGACTAAAACATAAAGACTAATTTCAAATTTACTACCTTATATATAATGAAAAAAACTTATACTTACGACGAAGCTTATGCCGCTACATTAAAATACTTCAACGGCGACGAGTTGGCTGCAAGCGTCTGGGTGCACAAATATGCCATGAAGGATAGTTTCGGAGACATCTTCGAACTCTCTCCTGACGACATGCACCGCAGAATTGCAAACGAAGTAGCACGCATCGAGAAGAAATACAAGAACCCGATGTCGGCTGATGAAGTATTCCAACTGCTCGACCACTTCCGCTATATCGTACCTGCAGGAAGCCCAATGACAGGCATAGGCAATGACAACCAAGTGGCATCGCTGAGCAACTGTTTCGTTATCGGTATCGACGGCGAAGCTGACTCATACGGTGCAATCATGCTGCTCGACGAAGAGCAGGTACAGCTCATGAAACGTCGCGGCGGCGTAGGTCACGATCTCTCACAGGTGCGTCCTGCTGGCTCACCAGTGAAGAACTCCGCCCTGACATCTACCGGTCTCGTTCCTTTCATGGAGCGTTATTCCAACAGTACGCGCGAAGTTGCACAAGACGGACGTCGAGGTGCACTCATGCTTTCCGTTGGAATAAAGCATCCTGACAGCGAGAATTTCATCGACGCAAAGATGACCGAAGGCAAAATTACAGGCGCGAATGTGTCTGTAAAGATTGACGATGAGTTCATGGAATGTGCTATGAATGGCACGCCATACACTCAGTGCTTCCCTATCGACAGCAAGAATCCTATCTACAAGAAAGAAATCGACGCAAGTGCTTTGTGGAAAAAAATTGTCCACAATGCATGGAAGAGCGCAGAGCCAGGTGTTCTGTTCTGGGACACAATCATACGCGAAAGCATACCTGACTGCTATGCAGACCTCGGCTTCAAGACTGTCTCTACCAACCCATGCGGCGAAATTCCTCTCTGCCCTTACGACTCATGCCGTCTGCTTTCAATCAACCTCTATTCATACGTGAAGAATCCTTTCACAGACAAGGCAGAGTTCGACTATGAACTCTTCAAGACTCACGTAGCAAAGGCACAGAGAATCATGGACGACATCATCGACCTCGAACTTGAAAAGATTGAGGCCATCAAGGAAAAGGTGACAACAGACCCTGAAAGCGACGAGGTTAAACAGCGCGAGCGCCATCTGTGGGAAAAGATTTACGAAAAGAGCGGAAAGGGACGTCGTACAGGTGTCGGCATCACTGCCGAAGGCGACATGCTCGCTGCTATGGGACTGAAATACGGCACACAGGAAGCTACCGACTTCTCTGTTAACATACATCGCACGCTTGCTCTCGCTGCATACGGTTCGTCCGTACAGATGGCAAAAGAGCGCGGTGCCTTCTCTGTCTATGATGCAAAGCGCGAAGAAAACAATCCATTCGTGCTGCGTATCAAAGAGGCAAATCCAGAGCTTTATGCAGACATGGCAAAGTATGGTCGTCGCAATATCGCATGCCTCACCATCGCACCTACAGGCACAACATCGCTCATGACTCAGACCACAAGCGGTATCGAGCCTGTCTTCATGCCAGTCTATAAGCGCAGAAGAAAGATAAACCCTAACGATGCCAACGCACACACAGACTATATAGATGAAGTAGGCGATCACTTCGAGGAGTACATCGTCTATCATCCTAAGTTCCTTGAGTGGATGCGCGTGAACAACATCGACACCACAAAGAACTACTCACAGGATGAGATTGACGCCCTCGTAAGCAAGTCTCCTTATAGCGGTGCAACGGCAAACGACGTTGACTGGCTGATGAAGGTAAACATGCAAGGAGCAATACAGAAGTGGGTTGACCACTCTATCAGCGTGACCATAAACCTCCCAGCAGACGTTGACGAAGAACTGGTGAACAAGCTCTACATCGAAGCATGGAAATGCGGTTGCAAGGGCTGCACTGTCTATCGTGACGGATGTCGTTCAGGCGTACTCATTAAGACAAGCAAGGAAGACAAGGAACCAGTGCCTTGCAAGCAGCCAGAAGTAACAGAAGTTAGACCAAAGGTGCTCGACTGCGACGTTGTTCGCTTCCATAATAACAAGGAAAAATGGGTGGCATTCGTAGGTCTCTTAGACGGTTATCCTTACGAAATCTTCACCGGACTTCAAGACGATGAAGAGGGAATCGCACTGCCTAAGTCTGTCATCAGCGGCAAGATAATCCGCGCCGTGAATGAAGACGGAACACATCGCTACGACTTCCAGTTTGAAAACAAACGTGGCTACAAGACCACCGTCGAGGGACTCAGCGAGAAGTTTAATCCTGAGTATTGGAACTATGCAAAGCTAATCTCAGGCGTGCTGCGCTATCGTATGCCAATGGAGAACGTCATCAAGCTCGTAGGTTCTCTCTCACTTGCTTCTGAGAGCATCAACACATGGAAAAACGGTGTTGAACGCGCACTGAAGAAATACGTCGTAGATGGCACCGAGGCAAAGGGAAAGAAATGCCCAGTCTGCGGACATGAGGCGCTCGTATATCAAGAAGGATGTCTCATCTGTAAAAACTGTGGAGCTTCACGATGCGGATAGAACAAGCCGAAATATCACTCAACGACATAAAAGTCTATGCTTACCACGGAGTGCTTCCTCAAGAACGCCTCCGTGGTGCGTTTTATCTCGTCAGCCTGCACTGCCAAATCAGTAGCCCCGACGAGGTCATAAACTGTGTTTCTGCGTCCGACAATGTCGCCGACACCATCAACTATGCCGACCTTTGCAGCATCGTAAACGAAGAAATGGCACAACCGTCGAACCTTATCGAGACCGTTACATCACGCATCGGGCGGCGCATAATAAAGGCGTACGCAGCCATCGCCCGACTGCAAGTAACCGTGAAGAAACTCACCCCGCCAGTCGATGCCGACTGCGCCAATGCAGCAGTTACGCTCACCTTTGTTCAATGATTCTCGAATAGTTGCGATAGCAACTTTTGCTACCAATTTCATCCATCACAAAACATCCTCACACATACCTATTACCTCTATAGTATAACTATAGAGGCTATATGTCATATTACCGAGGTCTTCACACCTGAGGTGTAAAGCCTTTCACACCTAAGGTGTCACACCCCCTAACACCTGAGGTGTGATACCCCCTCACACCTCAGGTGTGACGCGCAAAACACCTAAGGTGTGAAAGGCTGAAATATACATCAAGCTTTATAACGGTCTTCGATATAAGCTCTCTTACACCCACAATAACCTAAAACACAGGCAAATAAAGCTATTGACAAATATTTAGTCCTCCACCTAAATACTATAATTACCAACAAAGCCGATTTATGACGGTGTTGCTTGCCGATGGCGCAAAAACTCAAGAAACCTTAAAATATTTGGATTTTTGGAAAAATTTGAGTAATTTTGCACATTGCATATCGTGCGTAAAACGAAATAACATGAAAAAAATCATTCTTACATACTTGCTACTACTTTCAACCCTGTCAATCTTTGCCGACGGACAGTTCACACTGGTCATCGACGCAGGTCACGGTGGTCACGATCCAGGCGCAATTGGAAGCAGTTCAAAGGAAAAAGACATTAACCTCAACGTGGCTCTGGCTTTCGGACACTTAGTTGAGCGCAACTGCAAAGGGGTTAAAGTGGTTTACACACGCAAGACTGATGAGTTTATCGAACTCAACGAGCGCGCCAACATTGCAAATCGCAACAAGGCAAACCTCTTTATTTCAATCCACACCAACGCAGTAGCAAAGGGAAATATAGTACGCGGATTCGAGACATACACCCTCGGTATGCACCGTGCAAGCGAGAATCTCGACGTGGCAAAACGTGAGAACTCGGTTATTACTTACGAAAAGAATTATCGTCAGAAGTACGAAGGTTTCAATCCTAATTCAGCCGAAAGCTATATCATGTTTGAGTTTATGCAGGACAAGAACATGGCGCAAAGCGTTGAGCTGGCAAAGGAAATTCAAAGCTGCACGTGCAATTCAGCAGGACGTGTTGACAAAGGTGTGCATCAGGCAGGCTTCCTCGTGCTGCGTAAGACATCGATGCCAAGCTGCCTCATTGAGTTAGGTTTCATCTCCACACCTGATGAAGAGGCTTACCTTAACTCTGAGGAAGGCATAAACAAACTTGCACGAGGTATCTTCAATGCGTTTGTGAAGTATCGCAACAAGTACGACAAGAACATTGTGGTGCCTTACCAGATGCCAGAGGCGACACTTCCAAGTTATACTACGCCAACAACTCAGACCAAAGAGGATGTGAAGGCTGATCCTGTTCAAAAGCAACAGCCAGAGGTACAGAAGCCTGTTACGACTACTGCATCAAAAAGCCTCGAAACTATCTACTCAGGACGTTCAGGCATATTCTACCGCGTGCAGTTGTTTGCCACAAAGCGCATGCTCCGACCTGGTTCGACCCAGTTCATGGGCGAAGACGACATAGATTACTATCAGGAAAACGACATGTTCAAATACACAATCGGCGACACCGACAACTACAACGAAGCAACGTCGCTCTGCAAGAAGATGAAGTCGAAGTTCCCTGAGGCATACATCATAGCCATAAAGAACGGCAAAAAACTGCCATTGGCCGACGCACTGAAAGAGGCTAAAGGAAAATAAAAGATTGTCTTGCACTCTTAGAATATTTCATTCCGCACACAATAACAAATTAAGAATAATGAAAAAGTTTTTCTCCAACGAAGTTAAGATTGCCATCACAGCCATACTCGCACTTGTGCTGCTGTTCTTTGGATTGCGTTATCTCAAAGGATTAAGCCTTTTCGGCACAGACAAATGCTACTATGTGAGGACTAACAATGTCAGCGGTCTCGCAACAGCCTGCCCAGTATATGCCAATGGTTTCAAGGTTGGCACTGTCCACGACATTATCTTCAACTACCAAAACGGCGACGAGATAATCGTGGCACTCAACCTCGACCGCAAGTTCAATCTGCCTGAGGGTTCGTTTGCAGCAGTAGTCCCTTCATTGATGGGTGGTACAACCGTAGAGCTTACACTCGGGAAGTCAAAGAAAATCTGTCAGCCTGGCGATACAATCTTCGGCGGAGTAGATGGTGGAATACTTAGCAAAGCCGCAGACCTCATGCCGTCAATCCAAAGCATGATGCCAAAACTTGATTCCATTCTCGGACGCATCAACACACTACTTGGCGATACTGCAGTTGATATGACACTTGACAACGTGGAATACATCTCTGCACAATTGAGAACCACAACAAGTCAGCTGAACACAATGATGGCAACAATCAATCGCGACCTGCCAGGGCTGATGACCGACGCAAAGTCGTCGCTTAAGAATGTCAGCAACATAACAACAAACGTAGATAAGATGACAAGCAACCTTGACCTTGAAAAAACAGTTGCCGACATCAATGCAACGCTTGCTAACGTGAAGACCGTGACCGACAAACTCAGCAGCGACAAGGGAACACTCGGAGCTTTCATGAACGATCGCTCGCTCTATAACAACCTCAACACATCGATGGAAAACCTTAACACAACCATCAAGAGCGCCGATTCTCTCGTTACAGATTTGAAGGCTCATCCTAAGAGATACGTTCACTTCTCAATCTTCGGAAAAAAAGATAAGTAATTAGACGTATTTGGTTTTTGTCTAAATAGCATCTTTCGTGCAAGAATAAAACCAAGAGCCGAAAGACTATTCATTTTTAGGCATTTGTGGAGGCAACAACATTCTTTCCACAAATGCCTAAGCACAACTAAAGAGGTTATATAATACTGATTTGCAAGACCTTTGAAAAATGCAAATGCTATTTACATTGCGATTTGCCTATTCTAAATATTAAAAGGCAAGATTCTAATAACTTAGCAAGTCAAAATAGATAAGAAGAAAAAAGTCGTTTGCACAAAAGCAAAAAAACTTATACCTTTGCAAAACCTTTCGGCGAAAAAACTGAAACTATAAGCGAATAATGAATATAAATGCAAAAGAATGTTGGACCAGTTGTCTTGATATCATCAAGAACAATGTAGATGAGAGCCAGTATGAAGCTTGGTTCTCTCATCTTGCATTTAGTTCTTTTGATACCTCGACAAAGACTCTTACCCTCGAAGCGCCGAGCCGTTTCGTGGTAGAGTACGTGGAAGAACATTACCTTAATATATTAAGCAAAATCATTATTCGCCAATTCGGACGAGGAACTCAACTGCAGTACAACTTCCCTTTTGATAATACGAACACAGGGATGAGCACTGCATCAGCAAGTGCTCAACAACAGGATGCGCCAGCACCGCGCAAGGCAAACGAAGCTCCGACAATGGTCGAGGCTTTCACCGAGTTTAATTCACAACTCGACTTGACCCGCACGTTTGCAAACTTCATTTCCGGTGCCAGCAACAAACTTCCACGTGCCGTTGGTCTATCAATCGCCGAATGCAAAAGCCGCACACAGTTTAATCCTTTCTTTATCTACGGTCCGTCTGGATGTGGAAAGACCCATCTCGTCAATGCCATTGGAGTGATGATGAAGGAACTGCAACCAAAGAGCCGCGTGCTCTATGTCAGCGCACGTCTATTCCAAGTGCAGTTTACCGACGCTATACGCCGTAATACGTTCAACGACTTCATCACATTCTACCAGACAATCGACGTCCTTATTATTGATGACGTACAGGAATGGACAACTGCACCAAAGACTCAGGAAGCCTTCTTCCACATCTTTAATCACCTTTTCCGCAACGGCAAGCGAATCATACTCGCGTGCGACCGTCCACCTGTTGACCTTCAAGGTATGAGCGACCGATTGCTCACACGATTGAAATGCGGACTCGTTGCCGAACTTGAACGCCCTGACCCACAACTCTGCAAAGACATCTTAAAGTTCAGAATCAAGCAAGACGGACTTAACATCTCTGCCGAAGTGGTTGACTACATCGCATCAACAGCCAACGGAAGCGTGCGCGACCTTGAAGGAATCATAAACACACTCATTGCAAACTCTATCGTCTATGACAGCGACATCGACATTGTCATGGCGCAAAAAGCAATACGCGCAATAATCCGCACAGGTAAGCGCGAATACACTATAGACGACATACTGGCACGCGTTTGCGACTATTACCATGTGTCGGAAGAAGATGTTGCCGGCAAGTCACGCAAACAAGACATTGTCAATGCGCGTCAGGTTGCAATGTATCTTGCTGACAAACACACAGGACTCTCACGTTCACACATCGGCCGACGAATAGCAAACCGCGACCACACGACAGTAATCCATAGCTGCGAGAAAGTTGCCGAAAGCATAAAGGCCAGCGCAGCATTTGCCTCAGCAATAAAGCAAATCGAGAATTACCTCGCATAGCAAAACACATCTTTATATTAGGGTTCTGCATCAATAACATTGCAGAACCTTTTTATTTAATTTTTCAGTTAACGTTCCCCAAAGATAGGCTACATCAAAAATAATAAAAATAAAAAATTTGCATTTTTTATTTTGTTTTGTGTTCTATTTGCACTATCTTTGCAAACGAAATGGGTTCAAAACGCATCATTATTAAGAACATAAACGACTTTGTTGATTATCTGGCAGAGATGAGAACTCCCGACGAGAGTAGCACAAACATCTATGCCGGCAAGTCTGACGATGCCAAAATCCGACGCAAGAACCTCCTACTCTATCTGAAAAAGATGGAGGCACTCAACCCAACACACATCTTTATAGGCGAAGCACCTGGCTTCCACGGATGCGGAAAAACTGGCATTCCGTTTACTGACGAATTTGCAATTGCAACAGAAGACTTCTTCGCCAATGAAGAATTCCGCAACCTCGGACTCGAGAAAGAACGCTCGGCTGCTATCATCTGGACAGCCATCAAGGGCAAAAAAGAAATGCCTTTCCTCTGGAACATATACCCATTCCACCCGCATAATGAGTCGTTGCAGTCAAACAGGACTCCGTCTGCCAAAGAGATACAAATGGGAAAGGACATACTCATGGAACTTCTCTATTTGTTTAAGTTTGAGAACTTCCATTGCATAGGCAAGTCGTCATACAACGCACTCAAAGATATTATTCCTGATGCAGAATACATCCGCCATCCATCTCATGGCGGTATGAAAGAGTGTATGGCGAAAATCGACGAGGTTCTTGAATAGATGCAATCCTCTTTTATGACGAAGATGATTCTGCAAACATAACCTATAACTACTAAAAACAACTATGAAAACCTTACGGACATCATTTCTTATCCTTGTGCTCTCTATTATATATAATGTGTCGGCACAAGACCTTACCCTTCACCTCACGAAGCAAAGCGATGTTGAAAGCGTATTCAACACATTAAATAAATGCGAAGGCAAGAGCGTTGAACTCATCGTGGCTCCAGGAGTGTATTGGCTCGACGATCCTGACGACCCAACCATACGCATGGGAGAGAACGGCGCAGGAACTCCGTATGCAGTAAAGATTAACTGTGAAGAACTGAAGATTATCGGCACTGACAAGGACGCATCTCATACGGTATTTGCCGTAAACCGCGGACAGACGCAAGGCGCAATCGGCAACTTCACCATGATGCTTTTCCGCGGCAAACGACTTTACACAGAGAACATAACTTACGGAAACTACTGCAACGTTGACCTCGTGTATGACCTCGACCCATCGTTAAACAGGACTAAACGCAACCCTGCTGTCGTCCAGGCACAGCTCGCACATTGTGCTGGCACAGAGAATGTAACGGCACGCAACTGCCGCTTTATCAGCCGACTTAACCTCTGCAACTTCACAGGCGCACGCCATGCCGAATTCTATAACTGCCATGCTGAATGCACTGACGATGCTCTGGCAGGGAACTCTCTTTATAAACAATGCGAGTTCGTCTTTTACAGCAGCAAGCCGTTCTATGCCACAGGCAAAGGCTCGACCTTCGACGACTGCGACATCTACATCAAGACTAACGGCACGCAGTATATGACCAAAGCCACTTCGCCTGTCACACTTATCAACACGCGTTTCCATTGCGACCACCCTATCAAGTTAGGTTGGTGCAAGGACAACGACCCGTCAATCTGCTCTGCCACAAACGTCACGCTCAACGGCAAGAAGGCAAAGATTGACAATAAGAAACATATCTTCCACGTAGAGAAGTTCGAGATGCTCAACGGCGACAAGCAGATAGGCAACAGCATCTTCACTTTCGATGCCTACGAGACAAAGGACACACGCTTCCACAACTGGCACGTAGATTTGTCAAAACCTACATGGTATTACGGCACAGCACAGGACGGAGCAGAGGGGCACACGGGTTACGTTCAGGAGCAGAAAGGCGCACGTATGCTTATCCGCTCGGCAAAGGAAGGGCAGTGCGGCAAGAAGATTTCACTTACAGCTGTGCCTTGCAAGAGTGCCGGACAAGGTTTCGGTTCGGCTCTCGACCAGTATATGGAAGTCTGCCTCAACATGGACATCAATCATCTGAACGGCTACGGACTGCGCATACAACGCACTCCACAATACGACCACGCCGTTGTGGTGTCGCTTATTGAATACAATAATGGCGAGGTGACTCACATTACCGAGCCGCAGAAATGTGAACTCTACCTTACACCATGCAAGATAGAAGTCGCTACCGACTGCAGCAACATCACAGCCACACTCACCCACGGCAAGTCATCGCAGACACTCTCTGCTACCATCCACGGCATAGCAGGCACTACAATGATGATTCAGCACACAGGTTCTGTTGGCGCATCTGCCACATTGCTCAAGAACATCAAGCCAGTCTGGATGAAGATGTAAGGCCGAACAATGCTAACATAGACCAAATACGGGCGTTGATTTTGCTTTTTTCCACGCAAACGAAACATTTTTTCTTTATTTTAGAGATAATAAATTTTTTTTTCATATCTTTGCAAAACCTTATGCGGATTCAAACTAAAATAACATATTAACAAAACAAACTAAAATCTAATTATGGCTGACTCTACATTAAAGACCACAAAGATGACCAATTATCGTTGGGTCATCTGCGCCATGTTGTTCTTTGCCACAACGGTAAACTACATGGACCGTCAAGTACTCTCACTGACATGGAAAGACTTTATCGCGCCAGAGTTCCACTGGACCGACAGCGACTACGGCACAATCACCGGCGCATTCTCATTCTTCTACGCCATCTTCTGCCTCTTTGCAGGTAAGTTCATCGACTGGATGGGCACAAAGAAGGGCTACCTCATCGCCATCTTCGTATGGAGCACAGGTGCGTGTCTCCACGCAATCTGCGGTTGGGTGACTATGAATATCGAGGGCATCGGCTCTATTGAAGCATTGCGCGCAGTAGAAGCAGGCTCGCAGACGGCACTTGCCATTGCATCCGTCAGCGTATGGCTCTTCCTCTCTTGCCGTATGATTCTCGCCCTCGGTGAAGCAGGAAACTTCCCTGCTGCAATCAAGGTGACGGCAGAATACTTCCCTAAGAAAGACCGTGCATTTGCCACTTCAATCTTCAACGCAGGTGCATCAGTCGGCGCACTCCTTGCTCCTGCTACTATTCCTCTCCTTGCACGCGCTTGCGGTTGGGAAATGGCATTCATCATCATCGGTGCATTAGGTTACATCTGGATGTTCCTTTGGGTATTCATCTACGACAAGCCAAACAAGCAAAAGCGCGTCAATGCTGCCGAACTTACTTACATCAACCAGGACGCAGAGACTGAAGGCGACCCTAAGGACGCTCACGACGAGGGACCTGAGATTGGCTTTATGAAGTGCTTCACATTCAAGCAGACATGGGCATTCATCGTTGGTAAGTTCATGACCGACGGCGTATGGTGGTTCTTCCTCTTCTGGGCACCGGCTTACTTCTCTGACCAGTACGGCTACACATCAGACTCAACTATGGGTATCTTGCTCATCTTCACGCTCTACGCTATCGTGACTGTCATTTCAATCGGTGGCGGATACCTGCCTACATACTTCGTTGACAAGAAGGGCATGAACCCATACGCAGGCCGTATGCGTGCCATGTTGATATTCGCTTGCTTCCCTGTTGTAGCCCTCATAGCACAGCCTATGGGCGTTTATTCAGCATGGTGGCCAGCAATCATCATCGGTTTCGTAGGCGCAGGCCATCAGGCTTGGTCGGCAAACCTCTTCTCAACAGTCGGCGACATGTTCCCTAAATCAACCATCGCCACCGTCACTGGTATCGGTGCAATGGCAGGAGGCGTAGGCTCGCTGCTCATCAACAAGGGTGCTGGCGTGCTGTTCGATTACTCTGAAGGTCAGGGAGCTGCGTTCCAGTTCATGGGCTTCGAGGGCAAGCCTGCGGGCTATATGATTATCTTCTGCATCTGTGCAGTGGCATACCTCATCGGATGGACAATCATGAAGACGCTCGTACCAAAGTACAAGCCAATCGTAGTTGAATAATTCAACCGAAACAATTCACAATTAAGCATATAGGGGTAGGACGAAAGTCTTGCCCCTATTCTTTTGGACGAATTTACGGGGTTACGGATTTCTTGCGCTCCATTGGTGCTCAGACGGCAAAGCCGGAGTCCTACTTAACTTCTTCAACTCCTCGTCATTCCGTGCTTGACACGGAATCTCCTACGTTACGAATAGGACTGTACGCAACGATGGAGATCCTGAATCAAGTTCAGGATGACGAAGAGTGAAGTTAGAAAAAAAATCTGCTTTCGGGTAAAAATAATTGCAAAAAAGTAGGACTTTTTCCGCAGAATGACTCATATTTGCGTGCGCGCGTAATATAATAAGGTATCTCTCGGCAACCAATGACCAATTACACATTATCCTTAATATTAGCCCTTCACACCTGAGGAGTGACGGGCGAAACACCTAAAGTGTGGCCACCCCTAACACCTGAGGTGTGACGCGATGAACACCTGAGGTGTGGAGGGCTGAAATATGGGATAAGTTGAAAAAAGGCATTACAACGTGTTGTGTAATGCCTTTGCAGGGGGTGGGGTGCGGAGTTGGGATTAGAGTATCAGTCCACGTGACTCGAAGAATGCCTTGTTGTCTGGTGTGTGGCCTGTGAACTGCTGGTAGAGCACCATCGGTTCCTCGCTACCACCACGTTCGAGGAATGTCTTCTTGAACTTGTCGGCGAGTTCTGGGTTGAATACTTTACCGGATGACTTGAATACTGCGAATGCGTCTTGGTTGAGCACGTCAGACCACAGGTAGCAGTAGTACTGTGCGTTGTATCCGCTGCTGAAGATGTGGTTGAAGTATGTTGTGCGGTAACGTGGAACGATTTCGTCGATGAGCCCCATCTCCTTGCATACCTTCTGCTCGAACTGGTCGATGTCGATGCCTTCGATGCTGGTAAGCTCGTGCCATTTCATGTCGAGGATTGAGGCGGCGCAGAGTTCTGTGGTGATGAAGCCTTGATTAAACTTGAGCGCGTTGATTATTTTTTCGACGAGCTCCTGAGGGATGACTTCACCCTTGTCGTTGATGGCGTATTTTGCGAGGAGTTCAGGCTGGAAGGCCCAGTTTTCATTGAACTGTGAGAACATCTCGACAAAGTCGTGGGTAACGTTTGTTCCGCTTACTGACTTGTAGTGGCACTTGGTAAGCAATCCGTGGAGTGCGTGTCCAAACTCGTGGAATGTTGTCTGTACCTGGTCGATATTCATATTGTCGGCGAGGTTTCCAACGTTGACGATGATAGGTCGGACGTCGTTGCCCTGTGCGTCGAAATACTGTTCGCGCATGTTGTTCATCCAAGCTCCGCCGCGCTTAGAGTCGCGTGGCAGGTAGTCGGTAGTGAAGATGCCGAGGAGTTCTCCGTCGGCGTCGGTCACCTTGTATGTGGTAACTACGTCAGGGTTGTATGCAGGCACGCCGCTGATTTCTTCCATGTTCACGCCATAGAGTTCCTTTGCGGCGGTGAAAATGCCTTTGACAACGTTTTCGAGTTTGAAGTAAGGCTTTATTGCGTCTTCGTTAAGGTCGTATTTCTGCTTGCGCACCTTCTCGGCATAGTACCACCAATCCCACGGCTGGATGGTGGTGCCCGGGGCAACCTTTCCGTTGGCGATGTCCTGGTTCATGACAGCTTGCATGTCGGTGATTTCCTGCTTTGCGCGGGCAACGGCAGCCTTCATGATGTCGGCGAGGAATGCGTCAACGGTCTGTGGGTCGTGCGCCATCTTGTCTTCGAGCACGTATTCGGCAGGGGTGTTATAGCCCAAGAGGTGAGCCTTCTCTATGCGTAGGCGCATCACGTCGAGTATGAGCTGACGGTTGTCGTTCTCGTTTCCATTGTGTCCGCGCATGGTATAAGCCTTGAACATATCTTCGCGCTTTGCACGGTCTTCGGTCGTTGTCATGGCGTCAGGATACTCAGACACGCTGATGCCAAACTTGTCCTTGAAGGCATTGCTTTCGGCAAGGATGTTGTTGCCTATCTTGTTGGTCTTTGAAGCCATTTCGGTGTTTATCTTGCGAAGTTCGTTCTGCTTGTCTTCAGGAAGGTTCACGCCGTTGTGGATGAAGTTGTCGTAAAGTTTCTTCAATACCATCTGCTGCTCGCGTGTCAGCTTGCTCTGGTCGGCATTGTAGATGGCTGCTACGCGGTCGTAGAGCTTCTTGTTGAACGAGATGTTGTTTTCATGCTCGGTAAGCATCGGCGTAGCTTGCTCCACGATAGAGTCCAGTTCGTCGGAGCGGTCGGTCTCAGCCACGTTCCACAATACGAGTGAAACCTTTGCGAGTGTGTTGCCCGAGAGCTCAAGAGGCACGATGGTGTTGTCGAAGGTAGGTGCTTCGGAGTTGCTGACTATGGAGTCAATCTCCTCGTTTTGCTGTTCGATACCTGCTTGGATAGCAGGGATGTAGTCCTCGTTTTGTATTTCATCAAACGGAGGAATGCCATAAGGAGTGTCCCATTCAGCGAGGAATGGATTGGTGCGAGTGCATGATGCCATCATCAAAACTGCGGTCATGATAAGAAATGTTTTTTTCATAGATAATGCGAATTAAAATGTTTCTTGTTGCAAAGATAGGCATTATTCTTCATATATATATTATAAAGGTGTGAATTTTTAGTTCTTTTTACGCAAGTTTCATGTAATATGCGGCTTTTTCGTCCAAGTTAGGATATATCTATCAATAGAAACTACAAACTATTTGACCTATGGCTTTTTAGTACGACCCCGCTGGGGTCGATAATGGAGAAAGGCTATTGTCCGCAGGTCTTCGACCTACGGTTATCAATGTATGACCTCTCCGAGGTCAGTCAATAATGGTGGTTAGCGACCCCAGCGGGGTCGAACTATGGTAACCGCAGTGTCGGAGACCTGCGGAGAGACATCTTACCCCCAACTTGCGACCCCAGCGGGGTCGTACTAAAATAAGAAAATGACCGATACGGAAATTATGTAAGACCAAGTACTAATAAAAATAAAAAACTATGTCTTTTATTTTGTATTGTCTTCGATTTGCAGTAACTTTGCACTCCGAAAATGTAATAACAACCAAATATCCAAATAAAAAAAGAAAAAATGGCATTTGCAAGAATTACCGCTGCAGAAGCTGCAGCAATGATTAA